>JADFKM010000021.1 GCA_022564935.1 Candidatus Dadabacteria bacterium | reverse complement strand
AATAATGGTAGCCAAATCATTTTACAATACGGGATATGGGAATAAGCTCAACTTGAGTTTTCATTTTAGGCACCAGGTCTTCAAGCACCTCGATGGTTTCCGGATAGGGGTGACAGATACCGATGGCATACCCCTTTTTTTTTGATATCTGCACCAATGCTTCAAGCTGAGACCTCACATATTTCTCGCCCCGGGTGGATTCATCCAGGAACAGGTCACGTTCGGCGGCTTTAATCCCGAGGGATTTAGCCGTGTTGTAGCCCTGGGTATTTGAAGTGGTTCTGCTGTCGACGAAAAAAAGCCCCTTACTCTTCAGTCTCTCCAGGACAAGCTCCATCAAGTCTCTTCTCTCTGTGAACTTTGAGCCCATGTGGTTGTTGACGCCTTTTATGTGGGGAACGGAAGAGAGGTTTTTTTCCAGCTTGGATAGAATCTGCTGTGGGGAAAGGCCGGTAAGTAGGGCATAGGGCCCCGGATCGGCTCCGCTGTATCCCGATGAGGACTTAGGCTCCATCGGCAGGTGTAAGATTACGTCCCTTCCCATCTTATGGGCCTCCTCGGCGGCATATTCCGAGTAGGGAAGGTTCGGAAGCACCGCAAAGGTGAGCTGCCCGGGGATGTTAAGAAGCCTGTCGATGGAGGCACGGTCTGCTCCGAGGTCGTCAACAATTATGACAATTTTGGGCTTGCTGTCCGCTCGGGGCATTACCGGGATCCGGGGTATACGCCTGGGAATGTACGCAACACGGCTCTCGGCAGCGGGCGGGGGATTGCCGTCGGATATATTTTTTTCTTTGGGAAGAGATTTATGCGGCATGAATGTGACCCTGTGGGTGGGGAAATTTAGTGTTTCAACATCAAGAACGGTGTTGCTTCCCTTTTCATACACTTCCCACAAGACGTTGGGAGCCGAAAGCGTGTGTTCGAGCACCTCCTCTATTCTCCCCCTGCCTGAGCCGTTAGGAAGCTCAATGCTCGTATCTTTGAATTCCCACCTCAGCTCTCCTTTGCGCTTCCGTGATTCTTGCTGGGAAACGATGTCGCTCTCAGATGCGCCGAGGATAAAGAACGTCTTAAACAAGGCATTGTCTACGCTCTCGATATCATCGGACAGTTTAGATTGGGAGACAACGCCTTCCGGCCGTTTAGCCGTAGGTTGATTTTGCAGGTGCCGAAGCCCCCAGAGAAACACAAGAGAAAAAGCGACTAGACTGAAGAAGGCATAAACAAGGAGCTTCTCGCCCGTAGATTTCCGTTTGTCTCGCGCTCTGCGGGGTCTCTTTATGGATTTCCTTGGTTTTTTACTCAATAGCATTAAGCGCTAAATAAAATAATATCAACCACCGGAGCTCAAAAGCTCTATCGCCCTCTTAAGCTGAAGGTCCTTATCCTCGGGGTTTTCAACTATTACATCGGGGGTGACTCCAACTTCGTTAATCGACCTTCCGCTGGGAGCGTAAAACCTTGCTGTGGTAAGTTTGAGTCCCGAGCCGTCCTCAAGCTTTATAATGGTCTGCACCGAGCCTTTGCCGAACGTTTCGGTGCCCAGTATCACCGCTCTTTTTCGGTCTTGAAGTGCCTCGGCTACCACTTCCGAGGCGCTTGCGCTGCCCCGGTTCACAAGCACTACAAGGGGGTAATTATACGACTCGTCGTTCTTGGTGGCGTAGTACTCGATTGACTGGTCCGGCGCCCTTCCCTTCACGCTGACTATGAGGCCTTTGTCGATGAATTTATCGGCGAGCTCCACGGCCTGGGAAAGAAGCCCGCCGGGGTTGTTTCTTAAATCCAGTATCAAACCGCTGAGTTGTTTCCCGTTTTCGTTTTCGAGCCTCACCATTGCACGGCTCACCTCTCCAGCACTCTTGTCCTGGAAGTTGTTGAGCCTGACGTAACCGATGCCCCTTTCTTTCAGCTCATACGTAACGCTCCTTACGTGTATCGTGTCCCTCGTCAGCGTAATTTTGGAAATCACGCCGTCACGCTCTCTCTTAATCGTTATCGTGACGTCGGTGCCTTTGGGGCCCCTCAGGAGTTTAACAACTTCAAAGATCTGCAGTTCCTTGGCGGGGGTGTCCTCTATTCTAATTATCACATCGCCCGGTTTAATTCCCGCTCTTGCGGCGGGGGTGCCTTCGATAGGGGTTATGATGGTGAGCACGTCGTTTTTGCTGGCTATTTCCAAACCGACCCCCCCGAACTCTCCCGATGTGCCCTCTTCAAACTCCTTGTACCGCTCAGGGGTAAGATAAACAGAATAAGGGTCGAGGGACTTTAACATCCCCTCAATAGCGCTGAGAGTAAGCTTTTCCAGCTCTACTTCATCAACGTAGCTCCTCTCGACCAAATCCAGAACCCTCGTGAAGTTCGAAAGGCCTTGGTATACATCATCATTATCCGCCCTGGGCACTGTGGTGGGGGTGATAAACACACCTATTGTCATTGCGATAATAAAAAGCCTTTTCATCCCTTACCTCCTGAGGTTTTCAACTCTCCGTTACAGGGAAGACCGGTACATGTAATAATTATAAGTGAAAAAATTATAGAAGGGCAATTGATTGGGAACATAAATTCAGCTTTAGCCGATATACCTCTACAAACCTACGGACTCTGACCGCCGGTTGATGTCCAAAAGCCCGCGTGCGGCATCCGCAATATTTCGTGCTTTCAGGCCGAAGTGCTCGAGCAGCTTCATTCCATTACCCGATGTTCCGAACCTGTCCCTCATGCCTATACGCTTTATAGGGGTCGGGCAGTACTCTCCAAGCACCTCCGAGACGGCGCCTCCGAGACCCCCGATAATGCTGTGGTCCTCGGCGGTCACGACAGCGCCTGTAACGCTTGCTGTTTTAACGATGGTCTCGACATCGATGGGCTTGACCGAAGAAACGTTGACCACACAGGCGCTGACCCCTCCCTTTACGAGAATCCGGGCTGCCTCAAGAGCCTCGCTAACCATAATGCCGATGGCAAAGATGGTAACATCGGTGCCTCCTCTCAAAATACGGGCTTTTCCTATATCAAAATGGTAAGATTCATTGAATATCGTGGGGAACTTCACCCTGGCCAGCCTTACATATACAGGGCCTTTATCGCGCACAATAGCCCTTATTACCTGCTCGGTTTCCACGGCGTCGGCGGGGACGATTACCTTCATATTGGGCAGCACCCTCATGAGCGCAACGTCTTCGAGAGCCTGATGGGTGGCCCCGTCCTCACCCACGGTAACCCCGGCGTGAGTAGCCACTATCTTTACGTTCAGGCCCGGGAAGGCAATGGACTGCCTTACATGCTCCCATGCCCTACCGGTGGCAAAAACGGCAAACGTACTGGCAAAGGGAACCTTTCCGGAAAGCGCGAACCCCGCGGCCGTGGCCATCATGTCCTGCTCAGAGACGCCCATGGTGAAGAACCTCTCGGGAAACTCTTTTCCGAAATAACTGGTCTTGGTGGACACGGTAAGGTCCGCGTCGAGGACAACGATGTCCCGGCCCTCTCTACCAAGCTCGACCAGGGTCTTTCCATAAACCTCCCTGATGTAGGTGCTCTCACCCGGCTCTTCCAGTACAAAGTCGCTAAGTCCCGTAGCGCTCATGCAGCCTCTCCTAACTCTTTAAGTGCGATTTCCAGCTCTTCATCGGAGGGGGCGACGCCGTGGTACTTGCCCTGATTCTCAAAGATCGACACGCCCTTTCCCTTAACCGTGTTTGCAATGACTACAAAGGGCTTCCCTTTAACGGTTTTTGCCTTTTCAAATGTTTTCAAGATCGCAGGGATGTCGTGACCGTCCGGCAGGTTCTCGACTTCCCATCCGAACGCCCTCCATTTTTCATCCACAGGCTCGATGTCTTTAATATCGGCCATAGCACCGTCGTTTTGAAAGCGGTTCCTGTCCACAAATGCGCACAGGTTGTCCAGTTTTCTGTAAGAGGAGCTGGTGATCGCTTCCCAGGTCGCTCCTTCCTGGAGCTCTCCGTCGCTTAGGAGCACGTAGATCCGGTTGTCCCTGCCGTCCAGTTTGAAGGCCAGCGCCATGCCGTTTGCGGTCGACAAACCGTGACCCAGCGAGCCGGTGGAGGCTTCGATGCCGATGTCGAGGTCATATTCGGGATGGCCCTGCAGGCGGCTGTCGAGCTGACGCAATGTCATCAGCTCGGACGCATCAAAGTAACCGGCGTGCGCGAGGGTTGAGTAAAGCGCCGGCACCCCATGTCCCTTGGAAAGGATAAACCTGTCCCTGTCCTCCCATCTGGGATTTCCGGGGTCATGTCTCATCTCCGAGAAATAGATCGATACTATTATCTCCACAGAAGACAAAGAGCCGCCCGTGTGCCCCGACTTAGCTCTATGAAGGGCTTTGAGGAGGTCAATCCTTACCTTTCTGGCAACCTCTTTGAGAACGTTAACATCACTGGTGGTCTTAAACATCAAATACCCGTGATTGGATTTTTTACCCTAAAATTGTGCGAAAAAATCCATCGGTTCCTTAAATATTATATATTAAACTTACTTGCATCCTTGTCAAACACCCCTCCCACATTCAGAAAAGGAGCCGTCTATCCCAAGAGAATTCGAAAATACTGTCTTAAATACTATCTTAATAGTCCATTACAAACAAACTCACCGGAAGGCCCAAAATGAGTTTAAAACTTGAGCCGCCCGGTTAAATATGATTAAGTACTTGTATGACCGGTTCAAGGTACGACAGCAACAGTTATTAGGAGGCACAAAGTAATGATCCCAATAAACGCATATAAGCTGATTCATATATTCGGTATAATGTTTTTGTTCCTCTCACTAGGCGCATATCTGTCCCTTTCAATGAACAATTCTGAGAAGGGAAGAAAACTTGCAGCCATTACACACGGCGTCGTAATGATCATGATAATAATCGCCGGATTCGGACTCCTCGCAAGGCTCGGAATCATGAGCCCCGGAAGCTGGCCCGCCTGGGCATGGGTCAAGCTCGGCATATGGGTGCTGCTTGCCGGAAGCATAGCGGTTATCAAAAGAACCCGGGGCAGTGTGGCCCTTTTGCTGTGGTTCTTAATCCCCATCCTGGGCGGGATAGCGGCCTACATGGGCATATTTAAGGTCGGGTTTTAGGAAACCCGTAGCAAGTTGAACAACCGTAAAATAGAAGAAGCCTGGAAATACCACAACTGCACAAAGCACCCGGGTATGCCCGCCCATTACATGGACTGGGAGAACCAGCCCACTCCCTTCAAAATCTACAAAGACCTGATCTCCCTTAAAATACCAACGGACTTGGAACCCTCCGCTCTTACGGCGCTCGAAGCGATATCGGTTACAGTGCAGGACGCCGGGCAAGAGTGCGTACCCAACCTAACGACTCTAGGGCGCCTTCTGTTCCTCTCAGCCGGCATTATCAAAAAAACGGGCTATACGGGAGGGGAGATATATTTCCGCGTAGCGGCATGCACCGGGGCGCTTTACCACATTGACCTTTACATAATTTGCTGCGACTTAGACGGGCTTGAGGCGGGTGTGTATCACTTCGCCCCTCACGATTTTTCCCTTAAAAGACTCCGCAGCGGTGATTACAGGGGCGTTCTCGACAGAGCAACAGCCGGGCACCCCTCAATACTCAAGTCCCCGATCTCGATCGTCTGCGCCGACACGTTCTGGCGTAATGCCTGGAAATACCAGGCAAGGGCGTACAGGCACACGTTCTGGGACACCGGTACAATACTGGCCAACACGCTGGCGGCGGCCTCGGCGCACAACATCCCCGCCACTGTCATAGCCGGGTTCATTGATACTGCGCTCAACAGCCTGCTCGGGCTAGACGCCGAGCGCGAAGCGGCGGTAAGCATCGTCACCATAGGTAATACGGGAAAACGAGAGCCGCGTGAAACACAGGAGCCCGAACCGATTGACCATGAAACGCTCCCGCTGTCCCGCCGGGAGGTCGACTACCCCAAAATAAGGCAAATGCACCGAGCCTCAACGCTCGGCACTGAGGAGGAAGTTAGCGGCTGGAGAAGCCGGGCAGTGAAGCTACGGCCTACCGAGCCCTCAGGAAAGCTCTATCCGCTTGATTTCGATGAAGATTTGAGCACAGCCTCAGACACTCTTGAAAGCACAATATCAAGGCGCGGCTCGACGCGCAGGTTCGCCAGGGTTCCTATAACATTCAAGGAGCTATCCAATACCCTCCACTATTCCACACGAGGAATCCCCGCTGATTTCTTAACTGAAGGAACACCTGCTCTAAACTACATCTACATCATAGCCAACGATGTGGACGGACTGCCGAGCGGGGCATACTTCTACAACATTCAAAAAAACGCACTGGAATTGCTGAAGGAAGGGGACTTCCGGGACGAGGCCGGACACCTTGGACTGGGACAGGACATACCGGCGGATGCGAGCGCGGACGTGTTCTTCCTCTCGGACTTGCCGGCTGTATTTGATGCCTACGGCAACAGGGGCTACAGGGCGGCGCAGCTTGAAGCGTGCATTATCGGCGGAAGGCTCTACCTTGCCGCCTATGGTCAGAGATTCGGGGCAAGCGGCCTCACGTTCTATGACGACGACGTGACCCGGTTCTTCTCACCGCATGCCGAAGGCAAGAGCGCGATGTTTCTCGTAGCGCTGGGAAAATCGGTTAAGAGAGCGACGTAATGGCCGTCTCCCAATTTGAATTCCAAAAATTTAACTATTCCCCCGCTACGCTGAACGGAAACCGCACCACATAATTTCTACCGAGGACAAACTACCCCTTGACAAAAACACCCCGAACGTAATATGATAGCGTTTAAGCCAATGCACCTTGATGTTGGGTTAGTGCATGTTCTTGCACGTTCATCATTTCCCCATCAGAATATTTGGTATTCCATTCATTTTAAAGGAGAGTTTATGACAGAATATAGATGGCGTATGAAAGGGAAATACATCAAGAACTGCAACTGTGACCCCGGATGCCCGTGTGACTACTGGGCTGAGCCCACCCATCACAAATGCGAGGGTATGATGGGGATGGAGATCGCGGAGGGACACTTCGAAGACATCAGCTTGGACGGCGTTAAGTTCGCCGCGACTTACCACTGGCCCGGCCCCCTTCACGAAGGGAACGGCACAATGCAGCCTTTTATCGACGAGAACACCTCGCAGGAGCAGCGAGACGCATTACTGAGGATTCTCATCGGACAGGAAGGCAACGCCTGGTTCGAAGTACTGGCAAGCGTGGTCAGCACCGTTCTCGAGCCTAAGTTCGTCCCAATTGAGTTCGAGCACGACATGGATAACAGGACCGCCCGCGTGGTTATTCCGGGCGTGCTTGAAACCGTAACCGAGCCCATTCTGAACGAGGCTACGGGAGACAACCTCCACATACTGGTTCAGATGCCCGAAGGCATGGAATACAAGTTAGCCGAAACCGCCTCGGCCGCGGTGAACAAAGGTACGGGGGAAATAAAATACGACTGCCCCAAAAGCCACAGCTCCCTGGCTCACGTTGAGCATACCGACCAAGGGCTTTTGTAGTGGCGCCGCTCCGGGCTGAGCGGAGTAACGATTAAGGGGCTGCCCTTTTATACAGGTCTGGCAGCTCTTATAAAACCTCATACTGGGGTAGTTCCGGTTATGGCCGGTGTTCCAGCATGCTGCGCTACTCAAATACGTTCCTATTTAGACGGGCAAAAAACTACCTTAAGAAATTTCTTGCCGCACTTTTTCAGGAGAACTATTAGCGGTGGAATCCTCTCACAGCGCCTTAAATCAGCTCGAAGGAAATCCAAAAGAGAATCCCGTAGGGCATCCCCAAGGATATCTATCGAAGCTGGAGTCTCTGCTGAAGCGAGACCGCGCCGTAGTAACCTCCGGCCTAGTGGCGATAGCGGCGCTCGCATGGCTCTACACTATCCATCTCGCCAGGGGTATGGACGGCATGAGCATGGGAAGTGAGATGGTGATGCCTCGGATGCAAAGCTGGTCCCTAACGGATTTCGCGCTCATGTTCATCATGTGGGCCGTGATGATGGTTGCCATGATGGTGCCTTCGGCCACCCCCACCGTACTCATCTTCGCAACGGTAAACAGGAAACGGCGGGAGAGTAAGAGACCGTACGTGTCTACCGGCACTTTCCTGCTGGGCTACCTACTCGTATGGACGGGCTTCAGTCTTGTTGTAACACTTGCCCAGTGGGCGCTGCATAACGCAGCCCTCATCTCCCCCATGATGGCAAGCACAAGTCCCCTACTCGGAGGAGCGCTGCTTGTCGCTGCCGGAATATTTCAGTGGACTCCCCTGAAGTATGCCTGTCTGGCACACTGCCGCTCCCCTCTGGATTTTCTGATGTCCGAATGGCGGGAGGGCAATTCCGGAGCCCTTCTCATGGGCCTCCGGCACGGCACTTACTGCGTGGGATGCTGCTGGGTTCTCATGGCCCTGCTTTTTGTCGCAGGAGTGATGAACCTGCTGTGGGTAGCGGCAATTGCGGCGTTCGTGCTTATCGAGAAGGTCGCTCCCGCGGGGCGTTTGGTGAGCAGGCTCACGGGGCTCGTTCTCCTCGGATGGGGAGCTTGGACGGCCGCCGGAGCTCTTATTTAGCAGCCAGACAACTACACAACTTCCTTAATACAACTATGATGACATTTTACTCATTCAATCCCCTCAATATTCGAGCGGGGCTGCGAGCGCGGCAGACCTATAAAAAGCCATGCGATCAAAAGCGCTAGGCCCACGGCAAGGGGCACCCGGTATCCGAAGTGATACAGGAACCCCGCCAGCATACCGCCCAATGAAGCGCCCAAAAAGCTTGCGAAGTTGTAAAACCCCAAAGCCGTCCCCCGCCTCTCCTTGGGGATGCGCTGAGTCAGGAAAGCGGGCAGTATGGCCTGGTAAATGGTGTACCCCAGGAAGAAAAGGGCCCCCGTTACATAGAGCGGAACTTTATTTACCCCCCCGATGAGATAAACAAGAAAACCTGCCGTCATTGCCAGGTATCCGATCAACGGCGCCGAGCCCAGCCTGTCCGCCTTCTCAGCCTGCCTTATATACGGAAAAACCAGCACAAGGCTCGGCAGCAGTACGACAATGTACACCTTCCACAGATTGGCCTGCTCAAGGCCGAACTGAGTCCAGTTCAAGGGGTACAGGAAGAAAAAGAGGTTAATGGAAAAGGAGCAAATGAGTACCGCAACGTGTATCCTGCGAACGCTTTCGTGTGTGATGAAATCCCTAACACCTACTTCCGTCTTTGCGGGGGAGCTTACCTTAGCCGTAGGAACACACACTATTGCTACGAGAAGGGCAACGACACCGAGCGCTGCGAGTATATAAAACAGGCTGCCGAAACCGAAATGTGCCGCTAAAACCGGGCCCCCTATCAGGCCGATGACAAACGCCGCCCCGATGGTCATTCCCACTATAGTGAAAGCCTGGGCGCGCACCTCAGGGCGCGTAAGGTCACCAAGAGCCGCAATAGCTACCGCTCCGATAGCGCCTCCGCCCTGTAAGGCCCTGGCTGCAATCAGCTGACCGATAGAGGAAGACAAGCCTCCCAGTACGCTTCCTACAGAAAACAGCACAAGCCCGATAATAATGAGGTTTTTCCTTCCGAGCCGGTCGCTCGCCCATCCGAAGGGGATCTGAAGCAAGCTCTGAACCAGGGGATACACGCCGAAAGCAACCCCAACCAGGGCAAGAGAAGCGCCGGGGTACCTAATGGCGTAGGTGCTGAACACCGGAAGGAGAAGGAAGATTCCCAGGAGCCTGAGCGCGATAATGAAGCTTATAACGAGCACCGCCTGAAGCTCGGTGCGGTTGAGCGAGGCCATAGATGTTAGGATTCCATAATGTATTGGTAAAAGACCCGAACACTACCATACGTAGGAGGCGAATAAAAGACGGAGGGAGGAGAAAGCAGAGCCGGCCCGCCGGACTATAGAAATACGACAACCGGTAAAGCTAAAAAGTTACACAATATTTATGCCGGCCCGGTGGACGGTAAAAGCAGTCCCTCATTACCGGCAGCGCAAAGAGCCTGCCGACCCGCCATGAGTGGAGGCCGGCGTCCCATTTTCAAATTTGCTCCGCCCGCGCTATTTAACGCTGTAAAAATCCGGCTTGCGCTTCTCCATAAACGCCGTCGCGCCTTCAACCATCTCGGGCGCTTTCATGAAAAACCTCGCCAGCTCAAGCCCCTGTGTAATCTGCGGTGTAGCCATATCGGAGGCGAAATTGAGCTGGAACTTCGCTATCCTCAGCGACTGCGGGCTCATCTCAAGGAGCCTATTGCAGTACGCCTCGACCTCTTCGTCCAGCTTGTCCTTAGGCACGACCTTGTTTACCCAGCCAAGCTTCTCGGCTTCCTCGGCCGAGTAGCGGTTGCAGAGATACACTATCTCGCGGGACTTCTTGTCCCCCACAGAGAGCTGCAGGAGCTGCATGCCGTACCAGATGGGGGCGCTTCCGACAAGGGGGCCAGCTTGGGCGAATATCGAATCTTCCGAGGCGATGGTCAGGTCGCAGAGCATGTTGAGCTCGTTGCCCCCTCCTATGCAGTAGCCGTTTACCCTGGCGATGATGGGCTTTCCGCAGTTCCGCATGGCCGTGGCAAGCCGGTAGTGCACGAGCATGAACTTGTTGTCCACCTTCCTCTCGGGATCGACTATCCAGGAGAGGTCTCCACCGGCGGAGAACGCCCTGTCCCCCGCGCCTGTGAGCACGATGACCCCTATCTCCTCATCCAGCCAGGCGTCCTCTATCGCCGCGGCAAGCTCCTCCCTGGTCTGTGAGCGCAGGGCGTTGCGTGCTTCGGGACGGTTGATCGTGACGTATGCCACGCGGTCTCTCTTTTCGTAGAGGATGTCTCCGAACTCAAGCGAGCCGTTGTCGCCACCGGCCTCGCTGGCCGAGCCTCGCTGGGATTTCGTGCCCTTCGATCTCCTCTTTGCCATGGTAAATTCCTCCTTTGAGTTATTGGTTGATGAATCTTTACACACGCCATTATCCCACTAACCCCAATCCCTTGTCAACGAACCTTAGCGCCCCTCTTAAATTAGACGGCCCCATGTTCCGGTTATGTGCTTTGATTGACACGCAAAACGCCTCAAGCGGTGAGGAAAGCCCGCACACAGAGCGCTAAATGCGGGGGAATTTATGTGTATTTGATTCAGTGATGTAGCGCGACTCAGACTCACCCAATCCCTTATACATCTAAAGTTATCCGACGGGCAGAAGACGCCGGGCATGCCATTTCAACCCGAAAGGTGGTAGAAAAACCTGCACTCGGTAACATATGGAAATGTGTTTAGAGAGTTTAATCTAAAATAAATGTACACCGGATAGAAAATACGGGTAAAATATGAGGTGTTGGATCTATTCTTGGAATATCATTGATAAAGGTTCGACTCCCTAAGATCATCAGCAGATAAAACGGATGTAATATGCGGTGACGATAGCAATATTCTTGGAATTATTGAAGATGACACCGATAATACCGATCACGATCGGTCTCTTTACAATCGCATTGGCATTCGTTAATAACGGCCCCGCCATAGCAAGCAATTCTAAAAGCCGTCCCCAAGATGAACAAAACACGACTCTTCAAAAAGCTACATTTGCGGGCGGGTGTTTTTGGTGTATGGAGCCCCCCTTTGAAAAGCTCGACGGAGTACTAGAGGTTATTTCGGGGTATGTAGGCGGACAAAAAGAGAATCCAACATATAATGAAGTGTCGGCAGGCCGAACCAACCACGCTGAAGCTGTCCAAGTCGTATTCAATCCATCAAAGATCAGCTATACGGAGCTTTTAGACGTATTCTGGAGACAGATAAATCCTACCGACCCCGACGGTCAATTTGTAGACAGAGGCCAGCAGTATAGAACCGCTATTTTTTATCATACCGACGAGCAAAAGCGACTTGCAGAACAATCGAAAGAAGCATTGGAAGAGTCCGGGAGATTTAAAGCGCCTATTGTTACTGAAATCGAAAAAGCTACGGCATTTTATAAAGCGGAAGAATATCATCAGGATTTTTATAAGAAAAATTCCTTAGGATATAAAACATATAGAAAATCTTCCGGTAGAGATAACTATCTGAAAAAAGTTTGGGGGGGCGATATGAATAAATCTTCGTCTATCATGCATTACCAAAAACTCCCGAAAGAAGAGCTCAAGAAAAAACTGTCACCCCTGCAGTATAAAGTTACACAGGAAGACGGGACGGAAAGGCCATTTGAAAATGAATACTGGGATAATAAAAAAGAGGGAATTTATGTTGACATAGTATCAGGAGAACCGCTTTTTAGCTCGCTTGATAAATATAGCTCTGGAACAGGATGGCCGAGCTTTATCACAACCATCGAACCGAATAATATTGTGGAAGAAAAAGATAGCAACTTGTTTATGTCAAGAACTGAAGTTAGAAGCAAACACGCTGATTCACACTTGGGTCATGTTTTCCCGGACGGCCCGGAACCTACCAGACTTCGATATTGTATAAATTCTGCAGCTCTGCGATTTATTCCAATAGAAGATTTAACGACCGAGGGTTATGGAGAATTTAAAAAATTATTCGAATAGATCACTGTGTGGTTGACTGTTCCATAAAGCGTGAATCAGCAGTTAAAAGGGAAAAGCGGAACACCCCTGTATACGGTTCAAAGAAGAAGACATAAGAGATAAAGGCGGGGTTGAAGGAAGTTAGCTAAGCAAACCCTACAGGGAATTTGATCGGCCCTATATTTGAGGAGTGTCGTAGCTCTACGACTCGCTTCTTCCCAATTATACATTAAAGCATCTCGACGTGCATGAGAGTGTACGCATTAAGAAATGCGGACATGTTATATGCGAATCGTTTACTCAAGACCAACCTGTTGCTTTGCCGGTTGACTCGAATGATTTTATTTGCTAAAATATATTTTTAGCGAAGGCTAAATTAGGGGCGTTTTTCTTGATTATTGTATACATAGGAACTTTATTCTTAGGAATATATCTCATAGTCAGACTCTACCCTCTGTATAGAGTTAAACGTGAAAACATAGAAGATGCTCTTAAGTTTCTTTACACGTCACATCAAGAAAATAATATCGTCACTCTTGAAACACTGGCCGGTAGGCTAAAAATTTCAAAAGGTGCAGCGATAAGACATATAGAGGAGATGACAAATAAAGGGCTTGTGAGCATGAGTGGTGGACATATCAAACTCACTGTATCGGGTAGCGCTCTGGGATTACAAATCCTAAGAGCCCATAGACTATGGGAACGCTACCTTTCAGATTACACAGACGTTCCCCTTCAGAAGATCCATGATCATGCCGAGAAGCACGAACATAAATTAAAAGAAGAAGAAATAAAGAGACTTGAGACCCAACTTGGATACCCAAAAAGGGATCCTCACGGCGACATAATACCCGACAAAGTGGGGGAATATACCGGAGAATTAGGGGTATCGCTTACTGACTGGCCCTCTAACCAGCCTGCAAGAGTCGTACATATTGAGGATGAACCTCAATCTATTTTCACACAGATTCTCAACGAAGGCATTATTCCCGGAAGCAATCTCGTAGTGAAGGAAGCTACTCAAACCGGGGTACGTCTCGAGATAGAAGATCAGGAGATATGGCTTGTTCCTATAGTAGCATCGAATATTTATGTAACCCCGGCACCTGTAAGAGAAGAGTTACGAGAGAAGATTCTCCTTTCCGATCTTACGCCTGGTCAAAAGGCAAGAGTCGTTAACATTTCAAGGGACATTAAAGGTTTCCTGCGCAGAAGACTTTTTGATCTTGGCTTTACTAAGGGTGCATTGGTAGAGGCTGCGCTGAGGAGCTCTTTTGGGAAAGGCGGACCCTCAGCATATCACATCAGAGGAACGCTTATTGCCCTGAGAAGGGAACAAACAGAGAAAATATACATAGATCCTGTTGAGGATGAGAGTGCAAATCAATGATAACCAATTTTAAAAGATTACTTGGCCAAAGCAACTCATGTGATACATGTTCTCAGCACATCGAGAGTGGAGGAGCCGAACTTTCGCAGCAGCATTATTTAATCACTGTTGCCGGAAATCCCAACACGGGGAAAAGTACCCTATTTAACGGCTTGACCGGTCTGAAGCAACACGTTGGGAATTGGCCCGGGAAAACTGTAATGAGAGCCGAAGGGGGATTTAGATACGGCACGGAAAATTATAAGATTGTTGATCTCCCGGGCACTTACTCATTGCTTGCCGGATCCGTTGAGGAAGAAATAGCAAGAGATTTTATCCTCTTTGAGGACCCCGATGCGGTTATTGTGGTCATGGATGCAACAGCCGTTGAACGAAATCTTAATCTCACACTTCAGATCCTGGAGATAACGGATCATGTCGTAGTAGCGCTAAATCTTATGGATGAAGCAAGAAGAAAGGGTATAACCATAGATCATAAAGGGCTATCTAAAGAGCTGGGCGTTCCTGTAATACCCACAGTCGCAAGAACCGGAGAAGGCATCGGTTACCTGATGCAGGCTGTATCGGATCTGGTCGAGGGCCGAATCCAAACAAATCCGAGGCGAATCCAGCTTGACCATGTACTTGAAGAAATGGTGAATGAGCTTGTTTATGAGATAAAGAAATCGTTCCCTCACCTGAAGAATTCACGCTGGATTGCCCTTAGGCTTCTCGACGGGGACTCCAGTATTTATAAGGCTTTTGAAACAGGTGAAATTGAGGATCTTTTCAAGAAAGTACATCCCTATGACCTAAAAAGTACAGCCGAGAACCCGGCATAGGTCGGGAACAATACCATGCATCATAAAGATTATATGAAGGGGCTCTCTATTCTCCAAAAAGCGCGTGCTCTGAGAGAAGCTCTTAGTGATGATTTCAGAGATATACTTGTGGAAGGCATTTATACCGAGTCTGAACGCATCGCAGGCTCAGTGTCTCACTTTGAGGACGGCGAGAGGAAAAACTGGGATATAAAGATAGATCGTATAGTCACCCACCCCTTATGGGGACTGCCCCTTATGTTCCTTGGACTTGCCGTTGTCTTCTGGGTCACTATTGTAGGGGCAAACTATCCTTCGCAATTCCTTGCAACTCTGCTTTTCTCTATAGGAGATTATGGCGCAAGATTGTTTGAATGGCTTCATATGCCCTGGTGGATCACAGGATTCATATGGCACGGAGTTTATAAGGGACTCGCATGGGTTACGAGTGTCATGCTTCCCCCCATGATGATTTTTTTTCCTATATTTACCATTCTCGAAGACTTGGGCTACCTCCCGCGTGTAGCCTTCAATACGGACTGGCTCTTTAAGAAAGTAGGAGCTCACGGCAAACAAGCCCTTACCATGACCATGGGATTCGGATGCAATGCCGCAGGAGTGATTTCCGCTAGGATAATTGAATCACCAAGGGAAAAACTGATTGCTATATTGACAAATAACTTTGTTCCCTGTAACGGAAGGTTCCCAACATTGATTATGCTGGGCATTGTTTTTTTTGCCTCTACATCTCCTTCCTCTTTTTCATCCATTATTGCTGCGGGAGCAGTAGTTGGATCTGTGCTAGTGGGGATTATATTTACCCTGATTGTTTCATGGCTCCTCACTAAGACTATACTAAAGGGTGAAGCCAGCGCATTTACTCTTGAACTTCCACCTTATAGAAGACCAAGCATCATGCGAGTTGTCTATACCTCTATTATTGATAGGACGATTTTCGTGCTACGGAGAGCAATTATTATGGCTGCCCCGGCAGGTGGGGCAATCTGGCTTATGGCTAACATTCATATTGGGAACGAGAGCCTGGTGAAGATCGTTTCCGATTTCCTTACCCCCTTAGGCACGGCAATAGGCTTGGATGGTGTAATTCTTCTTGCGTATATAATAGCTATACCCGCTAATGAGATAGTGGTTCCTACTATTATAATGGGTTACCTCGGGGTAGGAGCCATGACGGATCTCAATAGCTTAAGCGAGCTTCGACATCTCCTGGTAGATCAGGCCGGGTGGACTCTTCTTACCGCCTCATGCCTGATGCTTTTTGCCGTGCTTCATAACCCCTGTTCAACTACTATTCTCACTATCTGGAAGGAAACGAGAAGTAGAAAATGGACCCTCATTAGCGCTTTCATGCCCCTCTTGATCGCGTTTATAGTAACTTTTATAGTCGCACAATTGTGGAGACTATTGCAAAGCGGGATTTGAGGTCAATGAGCAGAGCGCCCATTAATGATATTTAAATATGGAGCTTTTAGTGGGAAACGAAAATCAAAGGGAGAAAAGATATAAATATGTTGCTTAAATTATGAAATCTCGGGGAATTATCAAAACATACACTACTTTGAACTTGTTTATTTTTCATAGTTTAATTATTATATATCAATGAATATTTGGTAAAAATCAATTTGAAGAACCGTTATGAATCATAAGGAAATTCCACAAACTCTGTATAAGTATCGTTCATGGGATAATAAATTTCATAGAAGATTGCTCACACACAGCGAAATATTTTTTTCTTCTGTTGATAGATTCAATGACCCATTTGAAGGAACAATTCCTATTATTTATACAGAAGATGTATTGATAAAAAAGGCGACGAAACATATTAAAGAAATGTATCCAAGTTTGAAGCCCAAAGAAGCTAGGCGTAAAGCCAAGCAAAGATTAATAAAGGCAGGTACTTCTAAAAATCCTAAAAAACAAAAAGAAATTCAATATGGAATCAAGAAAAAACGTTTTGGTATCTGTACATTGTCTGAAATCGCAGACAATATCCCCATGTGGTCGCATTATGCTGATCATCATAAAGGAATTTGTGTTGGATTTGATACCAAAAAAATAGTCAAATATTTTGAGTTAAATTTTAAGAAAGTAGGAACAATAGATTTATACCCAATAGATTATGTTCGAGAATATCCAGAATTAATCCCCGATGAACCTGATAAGTACAATTATGTTTTGAAATCAGTAATTGTAAAATCTATTGATTGGAAATATGAAAGAGAATGGCGTCTTATCTCTATTGGGAAAGACCATACGAATTTCACACTTAATGTTCCCGATGATGTTATTTGCAAAATAATACTTGGGTATAGAATTGCAGAAGAACATAAAGAGAATATTATTAAAGTACTGAATTCAAAAAATCGCAAAATTCCCCTATATCAAGCCTCGATTATGGACACAGCATTCGGACTAGATTTCAAAGAAATTGAATACTGAAAAAAGCGAGATTAAAATTTTTCAGTGCTGTCATCCCTTTAATAATCAAAAATATCTCCAGCTTGTGGAAACGTCTTTACTACCACCGGCGGCATTGAATTTACACTAATTTCAGTTTGAGAGTGAGCAATTACAACACCAGCGCCAATAATTACTGCCATAACCGTCATAAAGACCTGCTTCATAATATCTCCTAATTTCTGTGTAATTCCTTGCACCCGAAGAAGTGAATCACGCCCACGCCTATCGTGATTGAGAGGAAGATTTTGTTGATGTCCATCAGCTTTGAGTTTGTAACAACCGGTTGTAAAGTCAAGGATATTTTCCAGGCAAGCTGTTGGGAAGCTCCTGAATACATTTCGTCTTTCGTCTCTCTCCACTCCAAGTCCTATATTTATCGGGGATGGAGATCCGTGCCGTTCCTTCGAACAATTTGAGGAAGCTATTCGAAGAACCCCTTATTCAGTCGGTTAAAGCCATTTTAGATAGGGATGAGCCCGGCCATCAAAAGAAGAAGTGACTGATATAACTGAAAAAAAGTGGCGCCCCCAGAGGGATTTGAACCCCCGACCTGCGGATTCGAAGTCCGATGCTCTATCCAAACTGAGCTATGGGGGCGCTGAGCACAGGGCTACTTCAAAAACATATCTTTAGCGGCGTCTTTGGTGTCGGGGCGCTGAGCCTTATCGTACTCATCCGCCTTCCTATCCTGGTAAAGAGATTTGAATGTATATTCTATCTTACACCGTATTTTCCGCGGGTTTGAGCTCAGAACTACCGAAACGTCTTTGAGGTGCCATGTCAAGGTCGTAGTGTTCATAAACGACTCTTTGAAGCGGTACCGGCCATAACGGTCAATCATGTAGTCGGTTAGTTGTTCACTGAGCGCATCGTAGCTCTGTGTATCACTAGCTTCGATCAGGAGCGAAGAGGCGACGAGGTCTTTATCCCAGAACTCTAGCCTCGTTCTTATGTTCAGACCTTCGACATCGAAAGGAACTTCCACGAAAGCCCCATCGACAACAATAGTCCTTATCTTCTTCGAATCTACCGTGTTTTGTACTATTCTTCTCCCACGAGACTCTATCCGCTTCTTCGCCTTCTTTTCAGACATACCGAATTCAAACCCGAGGGCGGAGCTTTGGTTACGGACGACCGAACTGGAACCGTAAGATATGCCGGTAGGCAAAACGAAGATCATGGAAATAACGACTATCGACCAAACTCGCATCAAACCCCTCCGTTAATCAATCCCCGAGCTCCGTTCTATCTTTCCAAGAATAAATTACAATCCACATAACGCAAGGATATGACGAGGCAAGTCCCCTACCCCCTTATATCGTAGCCGGTTATGGCGCGGCTCTTCTCGGCCATAGCGTCCACGTATTCCTTATCGACCTTGCCCGCCATGTAGGCCTTTGCCACCGTCATGAGCGCAATTTTGGCTGTAGCTTCGTCGATCATCTGCCCCGTGGCCGGGTCGAACATCGAGCCCCCCCCCTGGTCGTGATAGAACTCGAGCTGGTGCTTCGATTCGTCAATGAGCTTGTCAGAAGGGGTAAAACTATCGTTGGCAATGGCGGCCTGCTGCGGGTGAATCACCCATGTGCCGTCCATCCCTATCGAGGCAGAGCCCAGGTTCTTGCTGCGAAGACCCTTCTCAACCTCTTCAACAGTTTCCGGGGTGTCGCTCTTACGCCAGATTCGCAGATATACATTGTCGATAGCGTGGAGACCTGCGGCCTTTGCGGCGGTTACAACGGCCTTCTTCTCGTAGTAAAAATAGTCGTTCTGCCCATCAAGCATCAGGTCGGGGTCGACTCCCAGCTCCGCCGTATAGTCAGCGATCCCGAATATAAGACCAACCATGCGAGGCGAGGAGGTCGCAATCTCGTGCGCTCGCACAAGAGCGTGCGGTCTCTCGATGAGGGTCTCAATGGCCACATTAGTCTTCCAGGCGTATTTTGCCTCCAGCTCATCGAGCAGAGCCGAGACCTGCCTCACATCTTCGGGGCCCTCGACCTTGGGTATTATCAAGCCGTGGAACCTGTCTACGGCCCCTCGCATAATGGCGTCCATGTCCCCTTCGAAGAACTCGGAGCGGAGGTTGTTAGGCCTTACGGTTATGACCTTGTTGCCGAAATCGAGCGTGTTCAGGGCCTCGACCATCACCCCGCGGCTCTCTTCCCCCTTGAACTCATAGGGACAGGCGTCCTCGAGGTCCGCCATCACGTGGTCTACGGGAGACTTCAGGGGGTTGGCCGCACTGACGTGTAGCTTCATGCTGTGCCCCGGATAGGTAAGCTCGGTTCTGGGAACTACAACCCTCGTGCCTCCGTCTAATACAAACACCGTTGACAGTCCTCCTTGATACTCTAATTAAAATCGCGAGTTAATTTCACCAGTTAATATCGTTTCGGGGCCACAGCGCCCTTACTGCTCAAGCAGACGCCTCGCTATAACTTCGTGCTGAATTTCGGTCGTGCCCTCAAAAAGGCTTATCACCCTTCCGTCGCGCCAGAACCTCTCCACAGGGTATTCCTTCGAGTAGCCGTACCCGCCGAACACCTGCATGGCCTCCCGGGTTACGTACTCGACCATCTCGGCGGCAATCACCTTAGCCATGCCGGCCTCCAGGTCGCAGCGCTTGCCGCTGTCCTTCATCGAGGACGCGTAGTAGACAAGCTGCCTGGCGGCCTCGATCTTCGAGGCCATCTCGGAGAGCTTCATCCTTATTGCCTGAAAGTTCGAGATGGGCTGTCCGAACTGGTGCCGCTCTTTCGAGTACTTGAGGGCGGCTTCAAACGCCGCCTGCGCAACCCCCACAGCCCGCGAGGCCGTCTGTATCCTCGCAGACTCGTATGTGGCCATCAGCTGGTAAAAGCCCTTATTCTCTTCCAGGCTGATGAGGTTCTCAGCGGGGACGAAGCACTCGTCGAAGCTGAGGCTGTAGGAGCGCATCCCGTGATAGCCTACAGTGGGTATCGGTTCGCCCTGTATATTGGGGTGGTCGATGGTTTCCCCCGGCTCCTTCTCCACGAGGAATATGCTGAGACCGCGGTGTCTGGATTTAGGGTCGGGGTCAGTGCGGGCAAGCACCGTGAGTATGTGTGCGCGGTTTGCAAACGTGACCCACATCTTCTCGCCGCTTAGCACGTAGCCGTCGCCTTTTTTCTTCGCGCGCAGCTTCATGCTGCCAGTATCCGAGCCGGAATCGGGCTCGGTAAAAGCAGCAGCCGTCATGATTTCTCCGCGCGCTATGCCGGGGAGCCACCGTTGCTTCTGCTCGTCGGTGCCGTGGGCGAGCAGCAGGGTGCCCGTGATAATGCTTCGCGTCATAACACTTCCAACGCTTAGCCATCCGCGGCTAAGCTCCTCGGCAACTATGGCCATGCTGATATAGTCGAGCCCCACGCCGTCGTACTCATCGGGAAATATGAGGCCGAAGTACCCCAGCTCGGCCATTTGCTTGATTATCTCCTGGGGAATTTCCTCGTTGCGTGTGTCAAGCGCCTGTGCAATAGGCACCACTTCTTCCTCGGTAAATTTCCTAACGGCAGTTCGAATCTCTTCATGCTCCTCGGTGAGTAGCGACATAACTCCTGACCTCCAGACTAATGCTTACAGCAGCCCATCTCAGGGGGCTCATTCATCTCGAATGACATAAATTCTGCAAGTTAGGTTTTAAACAAGCAACCCCTGAAATGCATCCTTACCTGCTCGAGGACAACATATATTTACTCAGTTTTCTCCTCATTGTCAACCATCTTTAAAGCTCCAAGAAACCCGCCTTATGCGGTGAAATACACCCCCCTCAAAAAGGGAGGGGCCAAGATATTGTTCAAGAAGCCCCGATATGTACAAAACTCCACAACTACGAGACGGGGCGAGGGCGACGCGGATGAAATTACCGGATGTGTTGAATTCCATGCTGAATGCAGCAATATAGAGTGTATGCAACCCTCGGCTTGAGTTGGCCGGTTATTTGGGTAACATGATATTCGCCGCGGCTTCTTTTACCAAAATTACCAACCACTTGAGTACTCTAGTCGAGGCACAAAGGAGCTTATGTATGCTTGATTTCTTGGGCGATTGGAAGAGGTCAGACCACTGCGGATCTCTCAGGGCCGCCGACCTTGAACGCCTCGTCACGGTCATGGGGTGGGTTCAGTCCAAAAGAGACCACGGCGGTGTGATATTCATCGACCTCAGAGACCGCGAAGGCATAGTGCAGATCGTACTCAACCCGGAGCACGAAAAAGCGGCCTGGGAAATTGCCGAGCAGATAAAAGACGAGTGGGTCATAGCAGTGAAGGGCAAGGTAAGGAACAGACCCGAAGAAACGCTCAACCCGAATATCGACACCGGCGAAATCGAGGTCTTCGCAGACGAGGTCAGGGTGCTCAACACCTCCAAGGTGCTCCCCTTCCTCATTGAGAACGAGATAAACGTAGACGAGCTCCTAAGGCTCAAGTACCGCTTCTTAGACCTCAGGAGACCGGTTATGAAGGAAAACCTCCTTCTGCGCCACGGCGTCGTGACCGCCGCCCGCTCGTTCCTCAACACCGAGGGTTTCATAGAGATCGAAACCCCATTCCTCACCAAATCGACACCCGAGGGAGCGAGGGACTTCCTGGTGCCCAGCCGCCTGAGTCCTGGTGCGTTCTACGCCCTGCCGCAGTCTCCGCAGCTGCTGAAACAGACCCTGATGATCTCGGGCTTCGACAGGTATTACCAAATCGCCAAATGCTTCAGGGACGAGGACTTGAGGGCCGACCGACAGCCGGAGTTCACTCAGATCGACTTCGAGATGTCGTTTGTGAGCGAAGACGATGTGATAGAGACGGTCGAGGGAATGCTAAGTACGATATTCAAAAAGGCAAGGGGTTTAGATATTCCCGTTCCTTTCCCAAGGATGAGCTACGAAGAGGCTATGCTCAGATACGGCACGGACAGCCCCGATACCAGGTTCGGACTTGAGCTCGAAGACATAAGCGAGGCTTTCATGAAATCGGAGTTCAAGGTGTTCAGCGGCGCCATTAAGCGTGGCGGGATCATCAAAGCCCTTAACGCAAAGGGGAAGGCACCGGAGCTGTCCCGCAAGGAGATAGACGACCTCACCGAGTACGCACAGTCCCTGGGGGCAAAGGGGCTTGCATGGATAAGGGTGCAGGGAGCCGAGTGGCAGTCGCCCATAACGAAGTTCCTAAGCGAGTCGGAAACTAAGTCAATGAAAGCGACCCTCAACATGGAGGACGGCGACATAGTCTTCTTCGCCGCGGACGAGCCGGCGGTTGTGAATAGTGTCCTTTCGAGCATACGGTTGCGCCTCGGAAAGCGTTTCGGGATGATAGATACGGGCGGGTTCGAGTTCCTCTGGGTCGTCGATTTCCCGCTTCTTGAGTTCGACTCTACGGAACACCGCTATACCTCCATTCACCACCCTTTTACTTCCCCTAAGGAAGAGCACATCGACCTGCTTGAGACCGAGCCCCTTAAAGTCCTGTCAAGGGCGTACGATGTGATCATAAACGGGGTCGAGATCGGCGGAGGGAGCATCAGGATACACCGTTCCGACATCCAGCAAAAAATGTTCAAAGCGCTCGGGCTGGACGAAGAGGAAGTTACTGAGAAGTTCGGTTTTCTATTGACGGCCCTTGACTACGGGGCCCCGCCTCACGGGGGCATCGCCCTGGGGCTGGACAGGCTCGTCACGCTCCTTGCCGGAAGCCCGTCTATCAGGGATGTAATTGCGTTCCCCAAAACGCAGAAAGGGTCGTGTCCATATACCGAAGCGCCATCCGCGGTGGAGCTGAGCCAGCTGCTCGAGCTGAGCATAAAGGTGGATAAGAAGGAAGAAAAAAAGGAAAGCGCCTGAGAAGAAAGGGCGCCCGGACCAGCCTAAACAGCCGTGTTGGCGGCTACTTGCCTCCCCCAATTTCGGTGCCTATGAAGTCGCCCGCGTCTTTCACCAACACTGCATAAACGGGACTCGCTCCCGGGAGCATAACGTAGACCATACCGTCCTTTGCATTACCGAACAGAACCGTCAATACGGCATTGGGAAACACCATAGTCAGCTTCGCGACGGGCTCCTCCAGACCGTAGGCAGACAAGTCAACCGGCTCGTCGTCGACGAACTGTTTAATGCGCAGGGCGTGGAGCGATGAAAAGACGCTTTCTATATCCGGTACTCCTTCGACGGTCTTAGTGTTACCCCCTTTTTTCCAGACCAGACCCTTCTTTTCATACTTAAAAGCGACAGTGCCGGGCCCCTCGACGCTCACTTGCGTAAGTGAGTCCAGGTCCTCCTTTATCAGCCTCTTTGACCTGATGTCGTTTACCCCTTTGGGTATAAGCTCGTAGATGTATTCAAGCACCGAATAGACGGGCTTCCGGCCGGAAATTTTTACGTATCTCTGCCCTTCCTTCTCACCGCCGAACACAATAGCCGTCTTTTTGCCTTTATGAGCTATCTCGACCGTAGCGCCGGGCGACCTAAGGCCGTAGTCATGAAGACGCTTCGGCTCGTCCTCAACGAACCGGCTTATGTTGAGACGGGCAAATGTGCCGAGGAGGCCGCGCACGGCGGGCTGGTCAAGCTCTACATAAGGCCGGGGCTCCTTGAGGCTCCACACCCCTTCGGTATTAACGATCTCAAAAGAACTTCCCTTACGGGTGAACTTGATCGCCGTTACAGCCGCCTCGTCGATGGACAGGATGTTCTTATCCCGCAGGTCGTCGGGGGTCCTGAAAAGAAGCGGGTAAAGGGAATTAGAGTCCACGATGAAAACGTCTCCGCTCCCCACCCTCATCACATATGTGCCGGAGCCGGTGGGGGTATCGTCTCCTATACGCAGAGTATGCTCCTTCCCGCCCCCGCCGAAGTTGATCTCAGCCCTCGGAGCGCTCAGGCCAAACGGCTCGAGATCTTCAGCCTTAACGGCGGCTATATTCTCAATTTCTATGCCCGAAAGGGTATCGAGCATGCTCTTGACGCTGTAACTGTCGGCAGGATACCTCCTCTTCTCCTTATCCCCCTTGAGCACGACCCACCCGCCGTCTGTTTTTTTAAGCTCCGCCGCCCCTTCTGGGAACTTCAAAGAAATAGAGTCTATCTGCCTCACAGCAAGCGAGGGTAAAACAAGCCGCTTATTCTCTCCGCTTCCTCCAGTTCTCCGCTCCGTAATTAAGATGTAGGCGCCCAGAACCACCAGTATCAGGGCCGCTATAAATGTGGTTTTGAAACGGTTGAGCAAATCCATAACAACCTGACATTCAGCGCATTAACACAAAGCGCGGGGGAGAGCCGTTTGCAGCTCGGGGCTCACGGACGGAGAGTACGGCTACATGTTCCTCCTTCTGATCCACATGTAAAAACCTCCGAACAGCACTGCGGCTGGTATTATCACAATTGTCAGGGCAAACATGAACCTGAACTGGCCCGGAGTCATCGTGAGCTTCCCCGCCTTTGCTTTCTTCGGCCTGATGGATATGAGGTCTTCGTCGTGGGACAGCCAGTTGACGGTGTTCATAAACAGGTCGCTGTTGCCTGAGAAGTCGAACCACCGGTTTGAGATGAAATCGGCGCTTCCGAACACGGCAATCCGCCCCTCCTCACCAATCTCTGCTATGGCGGCCACGCCAAGCGGGCCCCGTGGGTCCTCGGGGCCGAGCTCGGCATCCCCTTCTTCAAACAGCGACAGGTTCGTCTCAGACCATGCGTACTCGCTGGTCAAGGCTAATACAAGGGGGCTTATTTCACCTGAATTGTCAACCTTCAGGCTTCTCGTATAGGGGAAGATGGTGGCGAACCTGAAATCCTCCGTAATGTCGCTTACACCGTATGTGGCGATTATTGGGGCCACGTCGCCTCCCCCCACGAGCTTGGACGAAGGGTCGATTACCACATCGTTGTTGAGAGTAATGCCGAAGTTCTTCAAGAGGCTCACGAGCTGCGCTCCTGAGCGCGGCTCGACAATGAATAGCGCCATACCGCCGCTCTCAAGGTACGCCTTGATCGAATCCAGCTCTTTTTTAAGCAGGTCTTTGCCGGGCGCCGCCACCACGAGCATGGTGTTCTCGACCTCGATGACGCCCTCTCTCATGAGCATGAGTTCCCTGGGCATGTAGGATTCGTCTTCCAGGGCCTTGCGCGCCTTGCCGAACCCCGTGGGCCCGACGTTGTCATAGATATCTCTTTCGCCGTGTCCGGTGAGAAAATACACGGTTTTGGTGACGTCTTTGGACAGCTTTATAATGGCGTTCGTAATAAGCTGCTCCGAGGTGCTGAGAATGCCGGGCGAAATCGGGTTCCCGAGCTTGAGCTTGATATCTTTCTCGCCGGATATCAGCACGCACGTCGCGTACTCCCTGATTTCGTATTTCTTGGCAAGACCGGGGTTCTTGTCGGGGTCGACGAACTCGACCTCGATCTTAGACGACACACGCCTGTACTGCTCGATCAGCTCTATGAACTGCTTTCGGTCAACCACCACATCTTTCTCCTTGAAGAACGCAATCACCCGGACTCCGTCCTTCAAGCCCTCAAGAACCCTGCGTGTCTGGTCGGATAGGGAGTGGAGCTTGTTCTCGGTGAGGTCGTAACGGGGAGCCGACCTGTTGGCAAGGAAGTTCAGGATCACGAATATTCCGAGCACTACCAATATAAAGACTATTGCGTTTATGCCGTGTACCGCCCGTCTTGTGCCCATTATCTCCACCTCTCGGAATCCAGCACGGTATTGGTCAAAAACAGCCCGAACAACGTGAGCGTAACGTAGTACACTATGTCCCTTACTTCTAAGACGCCGTTTATAAAGCTCTCAAAATGGTTGATTATAGATAGGTACCCGGCAACAGAGCTACTCATCTCAGAAGAAGCTCCTACGACCCAGAACACCAGAAGTGTGCCGAACGAAATGATCGCCGCTATCATCTGGTTCTCCGTCAGGGAGGAAGCGAAAAGGCCAATTGATAAGAAGCTCGCTCCCACCAGGAACAGGCCCAGGTACCCGGTGAAGATAGGGCCGCCGTCAGGATTTCCGTATACCTGGAGCATAGCGACGTTAACGTAGCTCAAACAGAGCATGGTGACAAACAGCGTGAGCGACGCAAGGTACTTGCCGAGGACTATGTACACGGTGCGCACAGGGGAGGTGAAGAGCATCTCCCCGGTAAAACTCTTCTTCTCCTCCGCCAGCAGACGCATTGTAATCAGGGGAACCATCAGAAGGAGCAATATATTGATCGTGCCGAAATACAGTGAGATGATCATCTCGTTGAGGTTTGGCGCCTCCTGGTAGTACCTCGGGTCGTTCTGCAGCTGCAGGAACGTCTCCAGGTAGACGAAGAAGAAGATGCCCGAGAGCACCAGGAAGACCAAAAGGATGATGTAGGCCGTCGGGGAGGCGAAGTAAGACCTTAACTCGCGCTTTAGGATAGCGTAAACTGCTTTCATCTACTCTTCTTCGGTTGAAATCGCCTTTATGAACACGTCTTCGAGCGTCATTTTCACGGGGCGCATCTCAAGAAGCCCCCATCCGCTCTCGACAGCGGTTTTGGATATCTGCTCTGCGACATCGACCCCATTCTCGACTCCCACCTCAAACACCCCCGGCTGAGGCTCGGCAACGGAGTCAACTCCGTTAATAGAGCGGAGCTTCTCGCTCACCGCGGCCCCTGAGCTTCGCAGCTTTAGCGCGACCACCGCCGTATGCGCCGTGTCCTGAGAGAGCTTCGACATGGACTCCTCGAGAACAATTTCCCCCTCGTTTATGATGATCACCCTGGTGCACGTCATGGTCACTTCCTGGAGTATGTGTGTGCTGAGAATGACCGTACGCTCCCCGGCGAAGCTCTTGATAAGCTCCCTTATCTCGATTATCTGAAGGGGGTCGAGACCGATCGTCGGCTCATCGAGCACTAAAAGCTCCGGGTCGTGAGCAAGGGCCTGAGCTATGCCCGTCCTTTGCCTGTACCCCTTGGACAGGTTGCCGATGAGTCGCCCGCTCACGTCCTCGATCCCGCATCTCTCCATCGCATAGGCGACCCGGTCTTTCTTCAATTCCTTTTGCACACCTTTGATTTCGGCCACGAAATCGAGGTAGTCCTCGACGGTCATTTCGTTGTAGAGAGGGGGGTTTTCGGGGAGATATCCGATTATTGCCTTCGCAGACAGCGGGTCGTCGGCCATGTCGAATTCCCCAATCCGCACGCTGCCCTCTGTGGGAGAGATATAACCCGTGATGATACGCATCGTGGTGGTTTTGCCCGCTCCGTTTGGGCCGAGGAAGCCGAGGATCTCGCCTCTTTCGACATGGAAGGAAACACCGTTTACAGCTACAAGCTCTCCGTACCGCTTTGTTAGATTTTCAACTTTTATCATGGTTAATCGTAACTAACGGAAAGGCTATAAATAACATCC
This sequence comes from Candidatus Dadabacteria bacterium, assembly GCA_022564935.1. Classification (GTDB taxonomy): domain Bacteria; phylum Desulfobacterota_D; class UBA1144; order Nemesobacterales; family JADFKM01; genus JADFKM01. Next base: position 3,145 of record JADFKM010000021.1, on the reverse strand, counting down.
TTATCTATTGGGCGTTGTCAAGTATATAAAGGGCGTTTTAGGTTATAAACAAAGGGTTTTAACGTGACGTTGCAAGCTTTTTCCCTAATCACCGATTTCCTAACACCGTCCACTAACAGTTATATTAATCACCTACACCAAGCACCGGAAGAAATTGGAACTATGACTATTCTCAACGTTGCGAAGCTGGGAAACCCCGTACTGAGGCAAAAGGCCGAGCCGGTGACCACAGAAGAGCTCCTCACGGGCGACGTGCAGAGGCTCATCGACAACATGGTGGACACGATGCGGGAGGAAGCCGGCGTCGGCCTGGCGGCCCCGCAGGTACACACCCCCAAGCGCATATTCACCCTGGAGATAAAAAGCTCCAACCCCCGCTACGCAATCGATGAGGAGGTGCCGCTCCTCGTGGTCGTAAACCCCCAGATTACCTTCCGAACAGAAGATCCGGCGGATGGGTGGGAGAGCTGCCTGAGCATACCGGAGATGAGGGGTGTGGTGCCCAGGCGCACCTCGCTCGTGCTGCGGGGACTCGACCGCAAGGGGGAAGAGATAGAGATAGAGGCGAGCGATTTCTTCGCGAGGGTCATTCAGCACGAGACTGACCACCTGGACGGCATCGTGTTTCTCGACCGGATGCGGAACCTCTCCACACTCACCCACCAGCACGAGTTCTTCAAGTACTGGGTGAAGGAGTAGGAGAGAGAGAGAGTTAAGGCGACGAGTTTGAAACGTTAATTCCCCGAAATGATGGCAACGTCCAAAGCGATCCGCATATCGAAGGTCTTATTCACAGCCTCTCTTGCTTTGTACTTCACACTAATAGCGTTTCAAAACATCTTCGACTAAAACGCCAACTTCAATTTCGTCAAACACGTCCTGAGTATCGACACGACTTTCAGGAGCGATGTAGCCATGTGGCGCTCCGTCACTTCCCCTGCGCTTCACCATATCGCCTACATACTGTTAATTGCCGTCGAGGTCATCACCGAACTCACGCTGTGGGTCGGAGCAGCAAAGTGCTTCCGCACTCTTCCCGGAAGCTCAGAGGAATTTAACGCCTCGAAGGACATAGCCGTTTGGGGAGCTTACGGTAGGAACGCTGCTTTTCCTGATTGGGTTTCTCATAATTGAAGGGGAGTGGTTCCTGATGTGGCAGTCGACGCAATGGAACGGGCTGGACGCTGCCTTTAGGATGGTGGTTATACTGGGAATCGTCCTGCTGTGGCTGACAAGACCCGATTAGAGGAAAATAGGGAGGGTGAAAACGCGCTCTGCCGTGGCGGTTAAAGAAACATCGATAAAATGGTACAATGGGTTTTGGCAGTATTAGCGGAATTGCAGGCACTTATATCGGTTTGTATCAAAGTAAGGACTATAAATAGAGGAGATGAATACAATGGACACAGCCGTGGTAATTATAAACGAAGCGCCGAGCAGCATGAGGGCGTGGAATGGGTTCAGGCTTGCCGCCGCGTTCGTCGGAGCCGACATGAAACCCATGGTATTCCTGCTGAACGACGGGGTATTCTGCGCAATAAAGGGACAGAAAACACCGGATGAATTAGCGGGTCAGAACACCAGCAATAAAATAGTGGAGCTTCTCGGCCTCGGCGGCTCCGTTAAGCTGTGCACGCAGTGCGCCGAGACCAGGGGGGTCACCAAAGACATGGTCGTTGAAGACGTGGATTGGGTGAGCATGGTCGACCTTGCCAAAGCCGTCAGGGACTGCGCAAAGGTCGTGAGCTTCTAAGTGCCTCAGCCCGTGAGGCCGTACTGGAGATTCTCCAGCCTTTCGATGCGCTCCTCCACGGGAGGATGCGAGCAGAAAAGCCGTCCTCATCGTACTACCCATATAAATAACGCCTCCTGACATTTTGTTTTGTCGTTTTTTAGCAATAACTTAATTGCGGACGCTTTGGTGTCAAGGAGCTTGCCTTATCCCTCAACCATCCCCGCCGATCTGGAATAACAAAACACCGCATCTACACCACAGCCAGCTTGAGCCTTTCTCCCCACCTCTTAATAACCTCCGCCCTGAGCATGGGGTGAGCCTCCAGCCCGGAGTCCCCTTTCACTATCTTGAAAGCCTCCTCGCGCGCTTCGGCTAGTATCCTCATGTCGCGAAGCAGCTTCGCAAACCTGAACTCAGGCAGCCCAGACTGCTTGGTTCCCATAAAATCCCCCGGACCCCTTATCGAGAGGTCTTCCTCTGCTATTTTGAAGCCGTCGATAGTCCGCTTCATTATATCGAGCCGCAGCCTCGCCACATCGGTGCGGTTTGCGGAGCAGAGCAGAATACAGCGTGACTTGTGCCCGCCCCTGCCTATCCTGCCGCGCAGCTGGTGGAGCTGGGTGAGTCCGAACCTCTCGGCGTTCTCCACCACCATCACGGTGGCGTTGGGCACGTCCACCCCCACCTCTATCACCGTGGTCGTAACCAGGATGTCTATCTCCCTCTCGACGAACCTCCTCATTACCTCTTCCTTTTCGTTCGATTTCATACGGCCGTGAAGAAGCCCTACCCTATAATCGGGGAAAGCGTCGTTTTGAAGCTCCTCGGCCATCCGTTTTGCGTGCTTGAGCTCCTTGTGGTCGGGACTTTCCGACTCCTCTATCAGGGGGTAAACGAAGTAGGCCTGCCTGCCGTTTGCTACCTCCTTTCTTATAATGTCATACGCCTTGTCTCTCTCGCCCTTATCCTCGTACAATACGGTCGTAGCGATCGGCTTCCGGCCCGGAGGCATTGTGTCGATCACCGAGACGTCAAGGTCTCCGTACGCAGTCATAGCCAGAGTGCGGGGGATGGGCGTTGCCGTCATGACAAGCACATCTGAACATACCCCCTTCCCGATGAGGGACGCCCTCTGCATTACGCCGAACCTGTGCTGCTCGTCTATAATAACAAAGCCCAGGTTCTTAAACTCGACCCCCTCTTCGAGCAGGGCGTGAGTGCCCAAGACGATCTGCGCCTCCCCGTCTCGTATGGCTTCGTAGTGGGAGCGTTTTTCCTTTTTGGTGAGACCGCTCTTTAAAAGGAGAATGCGGAGCCCAAGGCCGTCCAGGTAGCGCCTGACGGAGCCTAGATGCTGCTCGGCCAGTATCTCGGTGGGAGCCATCATCACGGCCTGGTACCCGCACTCGA
>JADFKM010000067.1 GCA_022564935.1 Candidatus Dadabacteria bacterium | reverse complement strand
AGGCGTGGATGGCGGCCGAGGTTCGGCTCCGCCGGATCGGGGGCCGGACGGACAACAATAGGTTCGAAACAAGCCGGAGTACACTCAAGCCCTGTACGCCGCCCTGCGTTTGCTTGAAATCCTGTCCAAGACCGGGAAAAAGACCTCCGAGCTCCTCGAAGGGATCGCGAAGGCTTACTACACCCCGGAAATAAGGGTGGACTGTCCGGACGAGATGAAGTTCGACGTGGTGAGGAGGGCCACGCGGGAGCTTCGCGCTCAATATAATGTGATCGAGATCGACGGGGCCAGGATCGAGTTCCCCGACGGGTGGGGTCTCCTGAGGGCCTCCAACACCCAGCCTGCGCTGGTCTTCAGGTACGAGGCCGAAACACAGGAGAGACTGGACGAAATACGCTCCATTATCGAAGAGACCGTCGAGAGGGCAATAAAACTTTCCGGGGACGGCGCCGACTAGGGGAAGTTGTGAAAAAATCGGCTCTTTGTTAATATAAATGAGATGGACGAAAGGACAATAGCCGTAGTCGACGATGAAAAAGACATTCTTGATCTCCTCACTCACCACCTTAAAAGAGCAGGCTTTAAAGTCAGGAGTTTTTTCAACGGTAAAGATTTCCTGTTGTACATGCAGGGGGCCCATCCTGACATCGTTATTCTCGACATAATGCTTCCGGGGGTGGACGGACTAGAGATTTGCAAGATTTTGAAACGCTCAACACGCACCGCCTCGGTGCCCATTATCATGCTAACCGCCAAGGGCACTGAGGCGGACATCGTTCTGGGCCTGGAGCTGGGAGCCGACGATTACATGGTAAAGCCCTTCAGCCCCGGAGAGCTCGTTGCGAGGGTAAAAATGATATTCAGGAGGATGAGCGAGCCCAATGCAGATGCAACCGCAGTTACCGTGGGTCCAATCACCATAGACTCAGAGGGGTATGAGGTAACCGTCGAGGGTAAAAAACTGTCGCTTACTACAACGGAATTCAAGATACTTGAAGCCCTTTCAAAATCTCCGGGCAAAGTTTTCACAAGAGACGTCCTTATAAAGCAAAAGCGCCTGTGGGGAGATGAAAAGCTGATATATGACAGAACGATAGACGTTCACATAAAGAATCTGAGAGAAAAACTGGGCGAGGCCGGAAAAATGATCGAGACCATCCGCGGTGTAGGATACAAACTTCAAACATAGGATACGGACTTTGCAATCAACATGGAAGAAATTTTTTTTGATCTTCTTTGTCATATTGATAGCGCTGGGTATAGTTGCGGCGCTGTTCACCCATGAGCTGAACACTTCCGACCCGTCCAACAAACAAGACGCCCTTATGAGCAGCATCAATTTACTGAGCGACACGCTAAGGCCGGCGTTAAAAACCGGAGACAGCGAAGCGCTCACCGGGCTGCTTAGAGAGGCCGGGAGAAAAACAGGCATCAGGTTCACCGTGACCGACGCCCAGGGGAATGTAACGGCAGATACGCTGCGTGTCTCCACAAAGCCCCGAAACCTTTCTACCTCCAAGGAGTTCACCGGAGCGGTAAGGGAGGGAATGGGTATCGACCTGAGAAGGGAAGCCCCCGGTGAGGGCTCCGTATTGTATGTGGCTTTGCCGATAAGAGATGAAGGGGGGAGGGTATCTGCAGTATTGATGGCATCCGCTCCGCTTGAGGAGAGGAGAGGAGGCCCCCTGTACCTGACGGCAAAAATTGTGCTCGCCGCATTGATACTGAGCTTCATTGTCATGGCAATAGAGATAGTCTCGAAACGGGAGCTGGCCCGCTCCCTGGAAACTGCGTCGAGGATATCGGAAGAAATAGCGAAGGGGAATTTTGATGTCGAAATATCCGTTAAGGACGGCTCCCCGGAGGGAGCGAAACTCGCTCTTGCCCTTAGCGGGATGGCCGAGAAGCTCAAGGAGCTTTTTTACCGGGTGGACTTTGAAAAATCTCAACTCGAAGCCGTGATAAGCGCAATGGCCGAAGGGGTAATCGCGGTTTCTGTAGACGGACGTATTATCCTGGCCAACCAGTCACTGAGAAACATGCTTGAGCTTACCGAAACTCCAATCCACAAACCTTACTGGGAAGTCTTAAGAAACAGAGAGGTAATCGAGCTGCTCAAAACTGTCCTGGAAAACAAAAAATCCGACAAGAGGGAGATATACCCTTTCTATCCATCTGAGAAATCCTACATGGTAAGCGCCCTGCCCCTGGGAACACCCGCAGGAGGGGCCATAGTGATGCTGTTTGACATAACGGAGTTCAAGAGGCTTGAGAAGATTAAGGCGGACTTCGTGGCAAATGTCTCTCATGAGCTCAAAACCCCGCTTACCGCCGTTAAGGGATACGTGGAAACACTCTATGAGGGCGCCTATGACGACCAGGAGCAACAATCCCAGTTCTTAAGCATCATCAAAAGGCACACAGAAAGGCTCATTAACATAGTGAACGACCTCCTTGTGCTGTCCGAAATAGAAAGAAAAACAGCCCTCTTTGGGGAAGAAACCGGCAAGGAGTTTCGGAACGTCGATTTGAAGCTTGTACTGCAATCCTCAATTGACGCCCTTAAAACAAAAATCGACGCTAAAAAGATAAGTCTCGAACTGAATATAACGGAGCCCGAGCCTCGATGCAGCGGAGACGCGTTCCTCCTCGAGCAGATGTTCATAAACCTCCTTGAGAACGCAGTGAAATACACACCGGAACAGGGCAGCGTCAATCTATCGGTATCCGCCGGCCCCACGCAGATAAAAGTCGAAATCCGAGACACGGGCATCGGCATACCTTCCGAGCACCTGCCGAGGATTTTCGAGAGGTTCTACAGGGTCGACAAATCGCGCTCCTCAAAGATGGGAGGCACTGGGCTCGGCCTGAGCATTGTAAAACACATCGCCATCATGCACGGCGGAGCTGTGGATGTCGAGAGTGAAGTGGGCGTTGGAAGCAAGTTCACCGTAGCCCTGCCGCACTTTGTGAGCAGGCAGCTGAGTGTTTAAGCCTCCACGCTGTCAACGAGGCTATACAATCACCTAGGTGTTTTCACTCTTTCCCACAGGCTCGGCCCTTCCCGATGCTTAGCCGCAAATCTCACCAAGGGTCTATCTCCTATTCCATGAGCCTTTAGGACTCTGAATCCACGCGCCCCTCTTTGCCTTGGTTCTGCGGGTGGCGGCAAATTCAGCTGCCGCCTTCGGATACACTTCGTTTATATTCTGGGAGTTCACCTCGAAACTGCGTATCTTCAGAATCGCAACCGCCATACCCTTGATTATAACCCCCCTGTCTGAGTTTTCGTCGTTCATTGCGCCTGCCTGCGCCTGGGTAAGGGAGCCTCTTTTTACGAGAAGCCCGTTTTTGCCCTCACCGACAATGCCGGAGGCAAGCATGGAATTAACCGAAGACAAACGCCTCGACCTGCTCTTGTAGGCCTTTAGGACCTCAGGCATGCTGCGAATCTGCTTCCCTATCTCTCCTGCCAGATCATCCTGGGCCCAGGCCCTCGGAGAAACATCTAAATTTAACAGCTCGGTTATAAACACCACTTTCCTGAGCTGAATGACAATGTTGCCGGGAGGCTGCTCAAGGGGGGCCGACTCCCGACCGGAAGGCTCAGGGATGCTCTCGGGGCTACCCTGAGGGGCTTCCTCCCCTGCATCCTCCTCTTCGGGCTCTTTCAGAAGCTCGTCTTCTAAGTCTTCATACGCCTTTCTAACTTCCTGGGCAGGGAAATTTACATTTATCGTTATTATTGCGCATGAGCTCAAGCACAATACACCAGCCAGTATAAACAAACCGACATAATTTGAACCGGATATGCTCATAGTAATCTCTCCTGTTAAGTTATTTTTTGTATTCAATCTCGAGACCGCCCTCCCTTATCCTCTTAGCAGTCTCCTTTATCACAGAGAGCAGGTGCCCGATAGATACCAAATTACCCTTTGGATCAACCTGAATTCGGAAATCGGTGATTAGTCCGAAAATCCTGTGGGATATATCGAACTTCCCAAACGTGATAATTCCATCGGTTATTGTACCGTGAACTTCACCTTTGTTGAATTTTCTGGAGGAGCGCAGAAAAAGCTTTTCTTTCATTCCCAGCTTCTTCAAGAACGCCTTTCCTACCCACCGCGGCTCCTTGGGAGACTTTATTGCCCAGAAGCTGAACGACCCGTCTACGGCATCCAGCCCAGTTGCTTCACCCCGAAGTGAAACCAGCCCGTTAACCCTACCCGAGACATAATCCTCCAGTCCGAGGCTCGTTGTAAACGACAACAAGCTAATATCGCTCATCAACAACCCAAGCATTAAACCACTTTTAGCCCCGTCAAAACGCAACGTCCCATCGCAGTAAACGTCTCCATCGTTAAACTTGGAGCGGAGGTCGACGATACTTATTCCCTCCGTGCCGGCCTCGATGAGGACCTCGATATCATCAAGCCGTACAAAACCGTACTCTAGGCGGTCTACGGAAAGGGCCTGAGCTCTTAGCCGCCGTCCGTCTTTGCTTTTTTGCGCCTTCATAAATTTCTTAAAAGACTTCTTATCTCCTCTGAACGCGCCGGTGGATAAAGAGGAAATGGCGCCGCCGGTCTCCCGGACGCTGCGTAAGAAAACCTCACCATTAGCGTTTGAGATGGTAAGCTCAGTTCCTGAGACCGTACCCGATAATGAAAACTCCCTGAGGCTCAGAGAGCCGTTAATCGCGGCATTGTCAGAGGGGAAATTCTCGACTTCGATCTCCATGCCCACCCCGCCATGAAGCTCCGCCCGCCCGACGAATTTTGAGATAACGGGGGACAGGACACCTCCTACGGATTCAACAGCGAATTCGGGCACTTTAACGCTCAGCCTCCCGTTTTTATCGAGGGCCCCGGTCATTCTGAGCCCTTTGCGTGTCGCGCTATCTAATAACCACCCCTCAAGCCTCATGGTTTCACCAGAGCCCGACATATGCACTCCGCCCGTGAAAACAGGTTGTGAGTCCCCGTCGGCTAAAGCTGTAAGGTCGCGAATATACAGTTTCAGTTTTCCCTCCGGAACCCCGGTGCCTCCGCCAAAAAAAACACCGTCAAGACTGAGCGCGGCTCCCCCAAGAGCGAAGACGGAATCGCCCAGCGGTATCCTGCCTCCACTGTGCTGGAATTCTGCCTTCACCCGCCGCCCCGACGCGCCCCGCTTTACCCTTAGGGAGCCTCCAAGAGAACCTTCGGCGACGGTCACTTTGATGTCTTCGATATAAAAATCATCCCAACCGCCCCCGGTGCGCAGTGTCAGGTCTTTAATTCCCGCCCCCAACACATCGCCCCCGCGTGCTTTTACCATCCCCTTCCATTTTAATCCCCGCCCGCTTCCCGTGAACCCGACCTCGCCGCTTACACCACGCAGACTGAGCCTTCCGCCAAACAGGCTGAACTCTCCTCCATCCGCGTCGGCCGAGTAAGTCTCATCTTCGCCGAATTTAAGGCGCAATTTCTTTAATTCCCCCTCTCCCAGCCCCGCAACTCCAAGCCTCAAGCCTTCGAGTCTCAACTCCCTGTCCCTATACCCGAACCCGGTGGAGTATGTGGCAATCGAGCGCCCCAGGAACATGCCGTCCCTTCCTTTCACCGTGCCTATCATAACTCCGTTTTCATGAACGCCTCTCGAAAGATCGAGCTCGAATTCGCCCAGTATTAAGCCCAGCGCTCTGATCAAGCCCCCCTCGCCGGTCGAGCCGACCTCAAGCGTCCAGTCCCCGGCACTCCTGAAGCTGAATTTCCCTTTTCCCCGCCCCCTCTTAACATAAAAAAGCTCCCCGTACAGAAGGTCGGAAAATACAACGCCAGACGATTCGACCGAAAATTTGTCTTTTCCCGAAGCGCTGTAGATGACGGTGAGTTCTTTATCCACCCCTATACTGCTCGACCTCAATATCTCCCTGCCCCTGTAACTAGCTCCGAAACCGGTAAGGTCAAGCTTCGCATCCACTCTCAGTCCGCCTCCCCTCAGGGCATTGAACTTTCCCTCGATGGTATCGACCCTCCCGTCTAAACTCAGCGCGGCGCCCGCAGCGTTGACAAAATTCACTCCACTCAAATCAATGTCGCTCCCCCTGAAGCTGCCGGAGAAAAATTCATCGCCCCCCTTCAAGGCTAGATTAAGCTCGCCGGAAACGGCCCCGCCGGAATAAGAAGCTCTCGTTAATAAGAGCTTGAGCTTGCCCTCGCTCCCCCTCCCGCCTTCCATCTCAATACCCACTCTCAAATCCCGGAGCCCGCCGTAAACGGCGTCAATACCCTCAATAGCCAGCTCCCCCCTCAAGCTCGTCACATCTCCTCTGTCGGAGTACACCGTTTTATTGAATCTCAGATTGCCCCCCAGGCCCCTCAGGCGAAATTTCCCCTGTTTGTGTGCCGCTTCAACACCATCTAGACCAACGTCGACCTCCATTTTCAACCCTTCCCCGGCGGGCGAGCCGGTAAGGGAAATCTCAGAGGCCGTAACCCTTCCCCTTAGCTCCACACTCGAGAGTGCCGCAAACAGCCCCGAAATACCCTCAATACCAAAGCTTGCGCCCTTGCCCCTTATATCGAAGCTCCTGCGTTTACTGAGGGCGCCCTCAACCGTTCCTGTGAGCGTCAGGGCCGAAAACCCGTTAACATAAACGTCAAGCCCGCTTAGAACTAAGTTTTGGAGCGCTCTGTTCAAACCGGCATCGAAATCTATCCTTACGGCGGGCGGCAGCTCCGTGGTCTTTAAGCCGCCGGTACTGCCAAGGGTGATAACCCCCGAGGCTCTAACTCCATCGTCTATAATGAGCTCAACATTTAAATTGATTGTGGTTTGCTCCTTGAGCTCCAAGAGAGGGGAGATGAATTTCAAGTCCGGTGCAGGTACGCTCACACGCACCCGGACGGTAGATACAGGGTCGCCGAGCAAAATCTCCCCAAAGGCACTGGCGGCGTTGTTCTCAATTCGAGTGAATACCTCGATTTTAATGGTCTTTTGATTTTCGACATTTTTCTCGCCAAAACGCACCATGATTTTTTGTAGAAAGACGGATTTTTCGGAGGGCAGTCTTATTTCAGCGTCTATTATCTCAAGGCTTTCCATCTCGACGGTGAACTTCCCCTTCTTTTTCCCATCATCCGCCCCCATTTGCTTACGTCCTCGGTCGATCAACTCGGAGAGTTTTTCTATCCCGGCCGTGGAAAGCTCTATGGAGGGGGCCTCAATCCTGCCCCGGATCTTTATCGTGGCTCCGAGGAGGGGGGAGAATATATCGTGCTTAATGACCAGGTTGCGCACTGTGAAAAACGGGTTGGCCATGTCTGTCAGGTCTGACACCGAGAAGCCGCGCCCCTTAAGGCCGCGAACGATATCGTAACTTATATCATTCAGGTCAATCCTGATCCCGGTATCTTCGCTCAGCTCTTCCAAATACCTGTGGACTTCCCGTGGGACAACCACCCTCGTCACAACAGCCACGGTAACGACCGCTGTCGATAAAAGAGCGGCGGCGGTGATCAGCAGAACCCTTACATATTTATTTCTGAGAAATGACATACCGGTGTTAAAACCGTCAAAAAGAAAAATATTGCTCAAGCAGTTTGTTTTTTACGAATGCTTTCCGTACAAAATAAAACGGCTTATTCGGGGAGCTCAAGCAACCTGAACTGAACAGAGCAGAAACACACAACATGGGGAGTTTAATGAGGAGCGAGGTCTCCTGACCTGCCCTCTTTGATCCTATACGTCCTAAGTATGCGGTCATGGCTTTTGTTCACTTTTTTATTGTCAAGCACTATGGTCGCCCCACGTATGCTCTTGAATTCGACATAGGTATCTTTAACGCCGCCTTCAACCGCCTCGATAAGCTCCTTCAAGTTCCAGATCTTCTTTCCGTTAACCTCCGATATGATCCAATTGGTTACGTTATGATAGCCCTTGTTAACATCGGCTGCGAGAACCTTAACGATAAGCACTACCTGCTCCCCTTGTGTCGAGGGCAGGTTTGTTCTCAGCAAAGCCACAAGCTCTTTGGGAGCGGCATTGTACCAGTTGTGACCCCAGGTCTTGAGATAGTTCTTAGAAAGGGGGGAAAACACGAGACCTCCGTAAATGTAGTACGAGGGCATACTGTCGTAATGCTCGAACGGGACAAGCATGTCTTTTTGCATGGGTCTTGAAAGCTCGAGGGTGAGCACCTTCTCTTTACCATCCCTGAACACACCCAGCTTCAGCTTCTCTCCGATCTGGCGTGCCTGGATGTAGTAAGACATGCTCGTACGCTCCTTCGGGCGGAACTCAACGGTACCGTCATCCCCAATTTTGTGACCGTCCACCGAAACAAGGATGTCCCCTGCCCGTAGCCGGCCATCCGAGGGGGAGTCTTTAAGCACCTTTATGACAAGCACGCCGGTACTTTTTTCCCCCATGGAATATTTGAGCTTCAGATCTTCGTTCTCCATACCCTGGAAAACAACCCCGATGCTCGGGAACCCGTCGTAACGCCCGTCTTTAATGTCCTCTAAGAAATGACTGATTATCGGAGTGGGCACCATGTAGCCGATGTTCTCGGCCTTGGTTATCGTCTGCATCACAACTCCGACAATCCTGTTCTTCACCATAACAGGGCCGCCGCTGTTGCCCGGGTTGATGGCGGCGTCGAGCTGCCCTGCTAAAAAGTGACCTCCGCTGTGGGCATACATCTGGTGCTCGATGCGCGACATCACCCCTTTTGTAATGCTTAGCGTGTCCCCTCCGAGGGGGAACCCATAAACCAGAACCTCGTCCTGGGGCAGGGGGAGCCTTCCGAACTTAAGCGGTCTGACCCCATCAAAAAAACCCTTGTCCTCAACGGTAAGGATTGCCAGGTCTACTTCATGGGACACATTGAGAACCTTCGCCTGGTACCGCTTGAACTCTCCATAGCGCCTCACCTGCACGAACGTCTGGTTGCTTACGACGTGGGCGTTTGTAATAATCCGCTTCCCTTCGATGATGCTGCCCGAGCCGGTCGAAGAGCTGGGCCCTGTCATGGTCCACGGGTTGTAGTAATTGGGTTTGTTCCGTATCGTGTAAATTTTGACAATAGCCTCTTTTACGTTCTGAACTGCCAGAGCGTGTGAAGACGGGATAAATAGAGAAGCTAAAATGAAAGTGGAGGCGGCAAACTCAATTAATAACTCTAGACCCTTCCTGAAGTGTAGTTGCTCTGCTCCATACTTCATGAAAATCGATAAATACCTCCATAGACATCACACCATACGAGATTGTCAGTGGTACAGTAGACATTTATAATATTTAATGGATGCGTTGCGTAATCAAATATATCAGGCCAGGATTCACGGGGTGATTCACTCATTTTTGTTTTGACTGGAGAATTATCATTTTCCCAAGAGGGCAATACGCAAGAACTAGAGTCTGGTGACTCCATCGTCATTCCAAGAGATACCAAATATGCATTGACAAACTGTTCTGATGATGTGGCTTTTTTAGAAGTTACCTTACCGGGAACCTTTACATCAATTGAGCAGGAAATAACTCCAGAGCAATTGGTTACAGGTTCTTTGAA
>JADFKM010000020.1 GCA_022564935.1 Candidatus Dadabacteria bacterium | reverse complement strand
ATCCGAGTGATCACTCGCCGTCGCGGTCGGGCCTGGCGGGCCTGCTGTCTCGCTCGGTGTACTGCTTGTACCGCTCCATCAGGAGACGCGACTTGACCTTCTCGGGGTCGATCGCCGTCACGACCTGGTCGTCCAGCGGCTTGCTGAGTTCGAGGAGGCGCTGCCGCGCGTCCGCGTTGAAGTTGTCGTCGTTCTCGTCGGGGTTCTCGACGATGAACGGCGTGATGAAGGCGATGAGCTCCGTGCGCGTCTGCTGGGTGTCGATCGAGGTGAACAACGCACCGATCAGCGGGAGGTCGCCGAAGAACGGAACCTTGCGCTCGACCTTGGATTCCTGGTCGCGCAGGATGCCGGAGATGACGATCGTCTGGCCGTCCTTGACGATCACAGACGAATCAGCAGTGCGTGTAGTGGTGGCGATACCGAATTCCTGTGTATTGAGCCCCGGCACCGTTGCCTGTCTCACTTCGGAGACCTCGGTGCGTATGTTGAGGTAAAGGTAATCCCCCTCGCCTATCTGGGGGGTAATTGCAAGCCTGATACCTACGGGCTGACGGTCGATGGTCTGAACGGTCACGCCGCTAGTCCCAATTGTGGTTCCAGTGGGAAACGGTATGATGTCCGCAACGACTATCTCAGCCTCTTCGTTGTCGATCGTGAGCAGACTGGGGGTTGATAGTATGTTGACATCCGTTAGCGAGGTCAGCGCCTGGAAGATAGCGCTGAACGAGGGAATGGGTGGAATCGGCCCCGAGCCGTCGGGGTCTATCTCTTCCCCGATCACGCCGAGGAACAGTCCCGACAGGCCGCCTAGCAGCGAAATCGCCGCCTCGGACGAGGCGGCGATGCCCAGGAGGCTCGGCACTCCGGGAAGCAAGCTGCCCCCGAAACCCAGGTTGTCGTTGTTGAAGGTAAAACCCAGGCTCAAGTTCGCTCCTACGGAGCGGAGCTGGTCGAGGCTCACTTCCATAATAACGGCTTCGACAAACACCTGCTTCCTCCTAATATCCAGCTGGTCTACTACCGATACAATTATTTCGTAGTCCTTCCTGGAGCCTATGATAATTATGGAATTCGTAGCGGAGTCGGCCGTGATCCTGAGCCCGTCGGCCTCGGCCACGATGGCAGAAATTCCTCCGCCCTGACTTAACTGCCGCTGGATTGCGCTACTGCTCAGAGCAGAGAAGTCGCCGGTTTGCGATAAGCCCCTCCTGCCGGTCGTCGTTCCGGTAAGAACGCCCCTTGTGGTTGTTCGGGGAGTCGTAGTCCGCTGAGTCCTCCCACGGGAGGTCGTTCCGCCTGTGCCGGAGATGAGGTTCGAGAGGACGCTGACCATTTGATCCGCATCGGCATTTCGAAGGCGGATAACGTAAATCCCCTGCTCGGGCTGATCCACTTCGACATCCAATTTTTTTATTATGGCCTTTATCTTTTTTAAATCATCTCCGTGGGCGGTGATTATCAGTGTGTTTGTCCTCTCATCTATCACTATCTTGAATCCCAGATAGAACTGCTGTCCCGGGGCTCCCGTGCCCTGAGCCCTGGCCGCGCGGCCGGTGGTGCGCCTTTCTCTGGACGCCCTCTGGCGCTGGGCCACGGCTGCGGAGCCCGATGCCCGACTGGAAGCCCTGGGAACGGTGGCCGTGCTTCCGCCGCCGAATATCTCGACGATTTTCTCCGCCATCTCGACGGCTTCCATGTTTTGAATCTTGATAAACTCGACAACCGTTTTAACATCAATGTTGTCGATGAGATCAAGGAGCCTTCTAAGGTTGGACTGTATCTCCACAATTATCAGGGTATTCGAGCTGGGATAGGCCACTATGTCGCCTTCTTTAGAAACAAACGGACGAAGCGTGGTTGCCACATCAGAGGCGCTCAGGTTTTTAAGCTGCACGACTCGGGTCACGAACCGGTCGGAAGTATCGGACTTGGCATCGCCCATCTCAAGAGGCAGGCTTTGGGTCTTGATATCGCGCTTGGGAACTATCAGGTTCACACTGCCCTTTTTCACGATGGAGAAGCCGTGGAGGTCGAGGATAGCATCGAAAACACGCTTAGCGTTTTTCCCCATAATTCCGTGAGGAGCTACTATAGTAACCCTCTTTGTCTTTACGGACTCATCCGGCAGGTACACTTCGCCTGTGAGCTCGCTCATTAGCTGAATCAGGTCGCCGATGCTCATCTCAGAGCTGATAGTTATCACGTCTTCATCGTCGACGGTCTCCCCGGCAGCTAAAGCAGAGGACGGTGGAGCGGGCTGGGCGCCCCTGGGAGCGAGGGGTCTTTCAGTCCTTTTAGAGCTCCCGGACTTCCCCCCTAATTCCTTGATGCGTTCTAACCGGTTTCTGGACCTCTCTATCCTCTCACGGCGCAGCCGGTCGATGCTCTTAGGTTCCTCGTCCCGTTCATCTGAATTCGGCTCTTCAGTGTCGGTTTCCGCATAAGTAGGGGGTGCTGTCTGCGCCGCCGTATCTTCTGCGACATACCCCTCTTCGGTGTCCGGGTCATCTCCCCCATCCTTCTCTCCTACCCCTTCTCCATTCCGGGGGGAGACGGGAGGCACCGCTTCGTAAGACTGTGTCACGACTACGGAAGCATCAATTGTGGGCTGATGGGGGAAGACATTGCCTCCTGCGGGAGCGCCCTTAATGGAATCGCCGCTGCTCGACGGCGTCCGGTCTAGAGAGCCGAACATAGCCCGGCAGTCAGGCGAGACCAAAAAAAAAGCCAGCACCGCGAACAAAGCTAAACGAGGGCTTACTAAATACATACACATCACTCCCCTGCTCAACAGTTTGATAAGGATACGTTTTCAACTGGT
The DNA here is from genome assembly GCA_022564935.1 of Candidatus Dadabacteria bacterium. GTDB lineage: Bacteria > Desulfobacterota_D > UBA1144 > Nemesobacterales > JADFKM01 > JADFKM01. The sequence goes on along the minus strand of JADFKM010000020.1, from coordinate 28,872 downwards.
ATACAGACGCTCCAATTATACCAAAATAAGGTAGTGAACTTTAGTATTCCACACCTTTTCTAAATTTGCATGCTATACAAGATCCATCGACACAAGATTACTTAACAGTATACTTGAAGGTGTACTTCTTGCTACGACGGGTGATATCCAGAGTGAAATTATCCTGTCCTCTCAACTCTTCGAATACACTGAGGGCGTCTTCAAGGTTAGTAACGTTGGATAGTTCAACAGAATTTATTCGGTGCAGAATATCCCCTCTCCTAATACCAATGCTGTTAAAAAGGCTGCCCCTGGTGACTTTCACGAATTTGAGCCCGTCCTCCTCGGGGATGACCCTGATTTCCGATAAAAGCGTGCCAAGATTGCTCAACTTCTCGTCAAGCAGCTTCCTGTCAACCTCGAAATGGTCTTTATCAATCCTCACTACCCCTTCGTGTTTACTGAGGCTCTTGAACCCGGGGTTTCTTCTGGGAGGGGTGGCAACATTAACCACTGATTTGGTATTCAAATCCTTTTTACACTCAATAGCCTCCCTGCCCGTGGGTCTCCTGATGACCGCCCGGCAGCTCTCGATTTGAAGGAGCTTCACCGACTCGTTCGTGATGATGTCTATCTTATCGCCCTCGGTGTAACTCTTTATTTTCCCGGTGTCAAGGTTCTTGATAACGGCCTTCGATTTTCTTTCCTTGGTAATCAACATCATTCCCGTCTCAGACTGCTCTTCCCTGGCAACTCTGATGCTCGTGGCAAGAAGCTCGACCCTTAGAGTGGATCTGGGAGCATTCACTCCCTGACCCAATGGCCCGCCATTGCTTCCAAAAGGATCTTCAACACCGAAAAGGTTCCTGTCCATTATGACGTCGTAGGTTTGCTTGGACTTGCGCCTGGAGGAACGGTAAGCGTGTCTCCTGTTCGCGGCAACGGAGTCCTGGGTTTGGCCGGCCTGAAATTCCAGCGGGTAGATCGATTGAGCGATGTTGTTGTTTATGAGCCCGGCAACGCTGTAGGAAACTCCCGCCAGCAGAGCCAGATTAATGACCCAAATATACTTCTTTAGAATAGATAAAACCATAATTAAGTAATTCAGTTAAGTTTCATAATAAAATTAAAGTCTATAACTTTATATGTCAAGGGTTTCTCAAAGGTTCTTACTATCCTTCAGCCCGGAAAAAATCTCACAGAATGCCTGCCCCTCCCTTTAAAGCTCATTACCAACGAAGCATAATGATGCTATAAGGTTACTCGGAGGCTCCACCATTCTAAATTAAATACTCCGGCACCAACGCATGAAACCCAGTCAATACTTAACAGCATAACAACCTAAAAACTGCGCAGAGGGGAAAAAACAACCTGCGATAAAAGGGAAGTTAATCCGCCCCGTCTGTGGTGCCGGGGAGCGGACACTATTAGTTACCCCCCCCCCCTTCCCAACTAAATGTACCGTTTTCCCACTCGAAATCAACCCTTTTTTGTGTGACAGTGGGCGTAGATTGGCGCCCTTTACGCTTGACAATTCCCGCTCTCAATATAATTTAATTGGGTGAAGGGAGAAGGGGGAGAGGAAGATAGAATTAACGATTCTGCTCATCAGACCACGCTGAAAATATCACAATTTTTTTTCGCCGCTTTTTTCAGTCAATGGACTGGAGGAAGCTCTAGTAACCGGGCCCCGATTGGATGGAACCTAAATATATAAGGAACTTCTCTATAATAGCCCATGTAAACCACGGCAAGTCAACCCTTGCCGATAGGATGCTGGAGCTCACGGGAACCGTCCCCGAGCGGGAGATGAAGGAGCAGTTCCTCGACAAGATGGAGCTTGAGCGAGAGCGCGGGATAACTATTAAAGCCCAAGCCGTGAGGATTAACTACAGGGCGCAGGACGGCCATACCTACCAGTTCAACCTGATCGACACCCCCGGGCACGTTGATTTCAGCTACGAGGTGTCCAGGAGCCTCATGGCCTGCGAGGGCGCGCTCCTGGTAGTAGACGCATCTCAGGGTGTCGAGGCGCAAACCGTAGCCAACGCCTACATGGCAGTGGACTCCGGGCTTGAGCTTGTGCCCGTGGTCAACAAGATCGACCTCCAGGCCGCAGAGCCCGAAAGGATCAAACAGGAAATAGAGGAAGTAATAGGCATAGACTCCCAAGAGGCTATACTTACGAGCGCGAAGATCGGAACGGGCACAGCCGAAGTGCTCGAAGCCATAGTGCACAGGATACCGCCTCCCCCGGACAACTCCGCCAAACCCACCAAAGCCTTAATCTTCGACAGCTGGTTCGACTTTTACCAGGGAGTCGTGATGCTGGTGCGGGTGTTCGAAGGGAGGATAAAGATGGGTATGGGTATAAAGCTCATGTCCACGGGCAGGGAATTCGAGGTGAAAAAGCTGGCGATTTTCTCCCCCGGAGCCGTGGAAGTGGATGAGATCTCGACCGGGGAAGTGGGGTTTGTGGCAGCTTCGATAAAGGAAATCAGCGAGGCCAAGGTGGGAGACACCATCACGGAGGCAGCCAACCCCGCCAAAGAGCCTCTTAAAGGGTTCAGGGAGATGAAGCCCATGGTGTTCAGCGGCATCTACCCAATTGACCCGGGGGATTACGACAAGCTGCGGGACGCCCTGGAGAAGCTGAGGCTCAACGACTCCTCGCTCTTTTACGAGCCGGAGAGCTCCGTGGCGCTCGGCTTCGGGTTCCGGTGCGGCTTCCTCGGTCTTTTGCACATGGATATAGTGAGGGAGAGGCTCGAGCGCGAGTCCGCGCTGGAGCTCATCTCCACCGCGCCCACCGTCATCTACAGGGTCTCCACCACCGACGGCAAGGTCAAAGAGGTGGACAACCCGAGCAAGCTGCCGCCGATCGGCCAAATAGCCTCGATAGAGGAGCCGGTGATGCTAGTGAGCATACACACCCCGGCCTCCTACCTCGGCTCCATATTCGAGCTGTGCAGAACAAGGAGGGGCAAGCAGGAGAATTTGCAGTATCTCACCAAGGACAGGGTGATAGTCGAGTACGAGCTGCCCCTCTCAGAGATAATGTTCGATTTCTTCGACCGCCTGAAGTCTGTATCCAGAGGGTATGCCTCGATGGACTACGACCCCAGGGGGTACAAGACCTCGGATCTCGTGAAGCTTGACGTGCTTATAAACGGCGAGCCGGTAGACGCCTTGTCGATTATAGTGCACAAGGAAAAATCTTACCAGAGGGGAAAAGACCTCATCGAAAAACTGCGCAAGCTGATACCGCGCCAGCTCTACGAAGTGGCCATACAAGCAGCAATAGGTAGCAAGATAATTGCGAGGGAAACGGTGAAGGCGGTTAGGAAGGACGTCACCGCAAAGTGCTACGGCGGGGACGTGACCCGGAAAAGGAAGCTCCTCGAAAAGCAAAAAAAGGGGAAGAAGCGCCTCAAGCAGGTGGGAAAGATCGAAATCCCGCAGGAGGCCTTCCGGGCGGTGCTCAAAAACTAGCGGACAGTGTCCGCCGCCAACCGGGCCGGTGTCGCCTACGGCTCCGACCGGCCATGCGCTTTATTTGAGGCCACATGAGTGATGTATAACCGACGAAGGGTGTCTTCGCCCATCGGGCCGGCTCCTCCTACGGAATAAGCTCCTACACAATAGCAACGTCCCCGGTCACAATCTCCTCAACCTCTCCGCCTGTTTTTCTCAATAGGAGGTGACCCGCCTCGTTTATCCCCTCGGCGACCCCGCGTGTTACCGAGTCCCCTTCGCACACCTCCACCTGCCTTCCTATCAAGCCGCACCTTTTTGTCCACTGCTGTATTATTGGCCCTTTGCCGGCGCTCATGAACTCGGTGTATCTCTTCTCCAGCTGGTTGATAAGCGATGCGGCAAACGCTTCCCTGTCCACCTCTCTCCCCGAAGCTACGAGAAACGATGTCGCTTCGGAAGCCACCTCTCCCAGCTCGGCCGCAAGCATTTTGTCAGTCATGTTCAGGTTAACGCCTATACCTACCACCATATACTTTGCTTTCTCCCCCTCCACCTCCATCTCCGTGAGCACCCCGGCCGCCTTCTTCACTCCCGCAAGCAGGTCGTTCGGCCATTTGATCGAGGCCTTCACTCCAGCGCCCGTGGCTGCCTCATGCAGCGCTATAGAGGCTACGAACGTAATGAACGGGGCGTCCCGCGCGGGTAAGGCCGGACGCAGTATGACTGAGATGTAGAGGTTGCATCCCGGAGGAGACAGCCACTTCCTGCCCATCCTGCCCCTGCCCCTTGTCTGCGAGTCGGCAATCACCACGGTGCCGTGAGGGGCGCCGTTGCTGGCAAGCTCGTTTGCCGCCTCATTCGTCGAGCCCACCTCGGAAAACACATACATCGTCCTGCCGAAGGACTCAGTATCGAGCCGCTCCGATATCGCCCTGCGGTCCAACAAACTCATCTCATAACCTCCGACGTCGGGGGGTTCCTACGACGGGAATCTAAAACTAGAACCCACAGTTAATAATATCAGATTTAGGGGTTATAAACACAACCGTCTCCCCTGCACAAAAGCCCCGCCCACAACTTGGAAAGTGTCCTGTCAAAGGATAGAATTTAGTGCATGGGCTCGATTACCGACGTACCCGGCATTAGGGTCGGACACACAGAAAACCTCGAAGCCGTGACCGGGTGCACAGTCATCCTCTTCGACCGCGCAGCGCACGGGGCGGTAGACCTGCGAGGGGGCGGGACGAGCACGCGCCAGCTAGACCCGCTGTTTGGTTATCACGCTTTCGGGAAAATAAACGGCATTTTCCTCACCGGAGGCAGCGCATACGGCCTCAACGCCTCGGAGGGCGTTATGCAGTTCCTCGAAGAGAAGAATGTAGGGCTTGACGTTGGAAGGGGTCTGGTGGTGCCTTCGGTTCCCACGGCGGTCATCTTCGACCTCGGCATCGGGGACGGGAAGGTAAGGCCGGACGCCCGGATGGGGCACAAGGCATGCCTGCATGCAAGCGGCGAAGCTGTGGCAGAGGGGTGCGTGGGCGTGGGCGCCGGGGCCACGATAGGGAAGCTACGGGGAATCGAGCGGGCTACAAAAGGGGGACTCGGCACAGGGAGCCATGAGCTTAGCGAAGGGGTGTGGATAGGCGTGCTCGTGGTCGTGAACGCATTCGGAGACGTCATGGAGCGTATGAACGGAGATATTATAGCGGGGGTGAGAAGCTCACCCGAGGGGAAGGACTTCGCGGGAACGGCGGAGCTTATCAAGCAGGGCGTCGAGTATAGGATGGAGCCGTTTGAGAGCACCACCCTGGCGGTGGCGGCAACGAACGCCTCCTTCACGAAGCCGGAGCTCGTGAGGATGGCGAGACTAGGACAGACGGGAATAACGCGCGTCGTGTCCCCTTCGCACACAGTCTCCGACGGGGACGTGGTGTTCGCCATTTCCACAGGAGTTGAGAAGGCGGACGCGAACGTGATGGGCATACTCGCGGGCGAGCTTATATCCGAGGCGATAGTGAGGGCCGTTAAATCCGCTACCACCCTCGGCGGGATCCCTTGTTACAGGGATTTGACGGGAGGCTAGGCCGAATCGGGACCGGACGGAGCGCGGTTGGAATAATCCTATTCTATGAGATAGTATACTCTCGACCATGGGCGTGGTACTGGAAGCATCCGAGATAGTAAAAAACTACGAGATCTCAAACGGCTTCTACATACTGGAGGTCTTCTCACCCGATATAGCCCGAAGCTCGGCGCCGGGGCAGTTCATAATGATTAACCTCTCCCATCTGCACAACGACCCCCTGCTTCCCAGGGCGTACAGCATGGCAAGGCGCACCACCGAAACGCTCGTGTTCATTTACAGGGTAGTCGGCAGGGGAACGGGGCTTCTCTCCGAGAAGCGCCCCGGAGACAGGGTTCACGTCTGGGGGCCTCTGGGCAACGGCTTCACCATTACAGACCGAAAGGCCGTTCTAATCGGAGGGGGCACAGGAGCGGCGCCGCTTATCGACCTGAGCGAAGAGATGAGCAGGAGGGGCATGGACCACACGCTGGTGTGCGGCGGCAGGACGGCGGGCGATTTAAAATTCATGGACGAGTTCTCAGACGTCGTCAAATACAGCGCCTACACCGAGGACGGCTCACTGGGAGAGAAGGGGTTCGTGACCGATTACATATCTAACGGGAACGTGGGCGCCGAGGCCGCGATCTACTCGTGCGGGCCGATGGGAATGCTCAGACGCGTCTCTGAGCTCGCCGCCGAGAAGGGCGCGGAGTGCCAAATATCGATAGAGACCCCAATGGCATGCGGTCTCGGGACGTGCCTGGGCTGCGCGGTGCCTAAAAGAAACTCCAAGGGGTACTACAAGGCCTGCACGGACGGGCCGGTATTCGACTCCAAAGAGGTTGTTATATAGTGGCCGACATATCCGTCAAGCTCGGGGCACTTGAGCTCCCCTCTCCCGTAATGGCTGCCTCGGGCACCTTCGGGTTCGGCCTGGAGTACCGGGACGTGCTCGACTACAACAAGCTCGGGGCCATAGTCACGAAAGGTGTGTCCCTCAAGCCCCGCGAAGGCAACCCCATGCCCCGGATCGTGGAGACCCCCTGCGGGATGCTGAACTCGATAGGGCTTCAGAACCCCGGGGTGGAATCGTTCGTGGGCGACCTCCTGCCCCAGGTAAAAGGGCTTGGTGTGCCCATAATAGTCAACGTGTTCGGAGAGACTGTGGAAGAGTACGTGAGGGTAGCCGAGATGATACAGTCCACGGGAGCCGTGGCGGGAGTGGAGCTAAATGTATCTTGCCCGAACGTGAAGTGCGGGGGCATCCATTTCGGCGCGAACCCGGAGATGCTGCACGAAGTCACAAAGGCCGTGAGGGAAGTTACCGACCTCCACCTCATGGTAAAGCTGTCCCCGGAGGCTGCAGTGATCGAGGCCGTCTCCAACGCTGCCGAGCAGGCCGGGGCTGACTCACTTTCGGCAATCAACACGATACGGGGCATGTCGATCAACATCGAGACGAGAAAACCCAGGATCGCCACCACGACCGGCGGGCTGTCCGGCCCCGCTCTGAAGCCGCTTGCGGTGAGGATGGTGTGGGAGGCCTCGCGCTCGGTCAGCATCCCGGTCGTGGGAATCGGGGGGATAAGCACAGCGATGGACGCCATAGAGTTCATCATAGCCGGAGCGAGCGCAGTGCAGGTGGGCACGGCCAACTACACGAACCCCCGCGCCTGTGAAGAGATAGCCGACGGCATCGCTGTGTATCTTGAAGAAAGGGACATACCAAAGCTATCGGACATCGTCGGCAGCGTGGAGGTATACGAAGATTATACGCTTAAGTGAGTAGCTATTGTCAACATAAATTTAAGCGGCGGCGATTTCGCGGCGGAAGAATTAGCAACCCCTTTCAACCCTAACCCCTCTCCTCCCCTTTCACATCCTCCCATAGCTCGTCCATTTCACCGGCGCTCATCTCCTGAAGCTGCTTTCCCATCTCCGCCGCCTTTTCATCGGCCTTCAGGAACCGCCCGATGAACTTCTCCACGGCCCCGTGCGTCGCCCCTTCGGCATCCATGCGCAGAAACCTGGCGAGATTTACGAGGGTAAACACCACGTCTCCCCACTCGCTCTCTACTCCGGCATCATCCCCCATATCCCCCGCCTCCATCGCCCCCTCAAGCTCGGCGATCTCTTCCTTCAGCTTATCCAGCACGTCCTCACGCCTCTTCCAGTCAAACCCGACGTGTGAGGCCTTTTCCCCCACCCTCTGGGCGCGCGCAAGGGCGGGCATCCCCCTGGGGATCTCGACGATGCTCCGCTTCCGGTTCTCCTCGTTCTTCTTCTGTCCCTGCCATATGCGAAGCGCCTCGGCGGCGTCGGCCGCCTCAAGGTCTCCGAACACGTGCGGGTGCCGCCTCACGAGCTTATCGTGAAGGTCGGCAACAACATCTTCCACGCCGAAGTGACCCTGCTCGTGGAGTATCTGCGAGGCGAACACCACTTGATACAACAGGTCGCCGAGCTCTTCTTTCAGCTCGGCAATGTCGCCCTGCTCGATGGCCTGAATTACCTCGTAGGCCTCTTCCAGAATGCATGCCTTCAGGTCTTCGAGGCTCTGTTTCCTGTCCCAGGGGCATCCCCCCGGATCCCGCAGCCGCTTAGAAAGCTCGATTAAATCACGAAAATCCTTCTTCATCTTCAATTCCTTTCAAAACTGTGCTAGATTAAGAAAGTATATTATTCCCAGTCGTAGACAAGGTCAATTAAGGACGTATAATTTAGGATAGCTATCGACCGGGTTGTCTTACATTCATGTCCAATGTAAAAGGCTCAATATTTAAATACACCAAGGAGTATGTGGTCAATACATACGGTCATAAGAGCTGGTACAGTCTGCTCAGCCTCCTTACCCCCGACGAGCGGGATACTATAGAAATGGACATTTATGAGGACAAGTGGTACCCGGTTTCCCTGTTAAAGAGGGTCATAGGGGCCTTTGACAATACGTTCGCAAGCGGAGAGTTCAAGACCATAGTACCAATCGCCAAATACATAGCTGAAAAGGACATAATGCCCATTTTTAAGAAGTTCTCCGACCTGAAGAATATCCCGCTCGTGCTTAGGAATGCCCCCGCGCTATGGAAGAGGTATTTCGACACAGGCGAGATGAGGGTGGAGAATGCACTGGATGAAGAGCGCGCCTTCAATTTCACATTCCATAACTTCGACGACATCTCCACCCAGATACTCTGCTCATATCTGATATCCACTTGGCTGCGGCAGGTATTAAAATCCGCCGGAGCAGACAACGTCAGCATCATCTACACCGATACGCTGGGCACAAACCACGTGCCAAGCAGCCTGGAAGTGACCTGGAGCTAGTCTTCACTCAACACAATCAGACAGAGTAAAAAAACTTTCACACCAGCCTCTATGAGGCAAATAGGAAGGACGCTCAACGCCACGAATCAAGGCGCGCCTATCAGCAGGAAGCTCTATGAGTGCCGTTCCTATACCCTGAACTTCTTCGAAAACCTGTTCAGGTTCCTGCACCCCCCGGCCACAACGACTACAACGTCCTCTATCCTCACGCCCCCTATCTTCTCGTAGTAAAGCCCCGGCTCCACGGTGACGACCATACCCTCTTGGAGCGTCGTATTTGTAGAAGCAATTCTCGGAGGCTCGTGTATCTCGAGACCGAGCCCGTGGCCCGTGGAATGTAAGAAGCCCTGCTGCTTGCCGTCTAGCAGACCCGTCACAAACCCCGCCTCCGCAAAGCTCTCCACTACGGCGTCATGTACCCGGTTTACCTCCACGCCCGCCTTAATCAATCCAAGGGCGGTACGCTGAGCTTTTAGAACCGCCTTGTACATCTTAACGGCCTGAGGAGAAGGCTCACCCTTAACGACGGTTCTTGTCATGTCCCCGTAGTAGCCGGTTGACTGTGAGCGGGGAAAGATGTCGATAACCACGGGGGTATGGGCAACAATGGGCCCTTCGCCCGAGTGGTGGGGCATCGAGCCTTGAACGCCCGAGGCCACGATGGTGTGGGCGGAGCTGCACCCCAGGCTGGCAAGCATTGCGTTTATCTCCCCCTTTATCCTCTCCGACGTCAGGAGCTTCCCCCCGAGGTATAGCCTCTTGCCCCGCACTCCTGAGCTCCGAATCATCTCGACGGCGCGGGCCATCGCCCGCTCGGTCTTCCTCTGGGTCTCCGCTATATACTTCACCTCTTCGGGTTTTTTGCGGATGCGCTCGGAAAAGAACGGCTCGTCCTTGCTGACGCTTATCCTGTAGCCCCGCTTCCTGAGAGAGTCGGCGTACTTTATGGGGAAGTCCCCCGGGACGGCGGCGCACTTTATACCCCGGTCTTTGAAAACGAGGTCAACAATATCCGCAAGCCCATCCGTCACCCCCCTCTTGGCGCCGAGCCGTCCTCTCAGCTCCGTCAAAGAAAGCACGCTGTCTACGACAGCAAGCTCCCTGGCCCTGCCGAGCTCAAGGTCGCTCAGCACCATGATCTTTGCGCCGTCATGTTCGATGTAGACGCAGGGGTCGGGCACGAAAAACCCCGTCCTGTAGTACAGGTCTGCGTTCTGTTCGCTCGTGCCTATGATGAGGGTGGCTTTAGTGGACATCGCTTAGAATATACCGAATAACGCCTGAGTTGGCACGATATGGACGGCTAATCGTATGAACGTCTAATAAACAGAAAATACGCAAAGCGCGGAGGTCGTCCCCTGCGCATTATTTCCCCCCGCCCTCAAGCACGGCGCATATGAGGAACTCCTTGTTCCCTTCGGCGCCGAGGATGGGAGAAGGCATGACCCCCTTCACCGAGAAGCCTAGGCCTGTGAGGAAATCCCGGATTTTATCGACGACCGCTTTGTGCTTCGCCTCGTCCCTCACCACGCCCCCCTTTCCTACCTCGCCCTTCCCCACCTCGAACTGGGGCTTTATAAGCGCAATGAGCGCCCCGCCGGGCTTGAGTATCGACTTCAGAGGGGGAATTACCTTCTCAAGGGAGATGAACGAGACGTCCACCGTTGCGATATCGACCCGCTCTCCTATGTCCTCATGGGTAAGATACCTGGCGTTGAGCCTCTCCAGGAGCCTGACGCGGGCATCGTTGCGAAGCGACCAGTCGAGCTGCCCGTAGCCCACATCTACGGCATGCACCTTGCTTGCGCCGTGCTGCAGGAGGCAGTCGGTAAACCCGCCCGTAGAGGCTCCGATATCCACGGCAACCATACCGGCGGGGTCTATGCCGAACTCCCCCAGGGCGGCTTCGAGCTTCAGCCCCCCGCGGCTCACGTGCCTGAGCCCGCCGTCCTTGAGCACAATTTCTGAATCGACACCCACAAGCGTCCCGGCCTTGTCCACCCTCCGGCCATCCACATACACGCGCCCTGCCATTATGACGGAGCGGGCCATGGAGCGGGTCTTTACCAATCCGCGCTCTTGGAGGGTAGTGTCCAACCTCTGCTTTTCCTTAATATTTTCTACCACCGAGATAGCAGGCTATTTCCCTGAGAGGCAGTGCCCTTTCGTCAAAACCCCGAAGGCACTCCACCGCCTCGTCCGTAAGCTGCGCGGCTCTACGCTTCGCTCCCTCAAGCCCCGCCGCGGCCGGGTACGTGGCCTTCTTCTTCCTTGCATCTGCACCCCGCTCCTTTCCTATTTCAGAGCCTCCCTCGATATCTAGCACGTCGTCGATGATTTGAAACGCAAGCCCCAGCGCGCGGGCGTATTTCCTCATGCTCTCGATCTGCTTTTCGTCCGCCCCCCCCGCCCTGCCCCCCGAGACCACGGCAGCCTCGATGAGGGCGGCCGTTTTCATGATATGCATTTCCTCGACCTCCTCCACCCCCGTGTCGGCACCTTCGAGGGCGAGGTCGAGGGCCTGACCACCGACCATTCCCCTTGAGCCTGTCGCCCTCGCGATATCGCCCACGATAGCGGCGGCTTGAGACGAAGTGAGACCGCTCTTCACGCCGAACTCCGTAATAACGATAAACGCCTCGGTCAAGAGCGCATCTCCGGCCAGTATGGCGACGGCCTCTCCGTAAACTGAGTGATTCGTGGGAAGTCCGCGCCTCAGGCTGTCGTCGTCCATCGCGGGCAGGTCGTCATGGATGAGAGAGTATGTGTGAACCATCTCGACGGCGCACGCAACGGGAAGGGTAAGCTCAACGCCGCCGCCAACCGCCTCCCCCGCCGCGATGGCAAGCACCGGCCGAAGCCTCTTTCCGCCCGCTTCAATGCTGTAGAGCATCGACTCCTGAAGCCTGGTTTTGGCGCCTGCTGCCTTTGGGAGGAGCTCAAGGAGCTTGCCGTCTACGAGCTCCTTGTTCCGGGTTAAATATCCCTCTATATCAAATCCCATAACAAAATGACCGACAACTGCTCAAGATTTTCCGTACACGGGTCGAGCCAAACAACAAACGGACATGAAGGCGCTCTCTACGGAGCTTACCTCATGTCTCAGGCTCGTAATCACGCTTCTCGAGTTCACCGTCGGAGCCCTCGACTAAAAGCTCGACCTTTTTCTTTATGCCTTCGAGCTTTTTATAGCAAAAATTTATCCTCTTTACCCCATCCTGAAAAAGCTCGAGCGACTGCTCAAGCGTCAGACCTCCGCCCTCAAGGCGGCCGATGATGTCTTTGAGCTCCTCCAGGGCATCTTCATAGGTTTTCATAGCTCTAAATATTTTAGACGCCTACAGTCGCCCATACAAGCCCGCCCATACTCACCTCAAACATCATGGGACAGAATCCGCGTTATGAGACAAAAGGAGATTTTATTCAAACTGCGCTGACCAAAGGGCGACAGAGACCAGGCATGAAGGCGCCTCAGGCGTGCTCAATGGTGTCGCCGGAGGCTCTGAACCTGTTAACTTTCACCCCCAGCACAAGTCCCACGGCTATCATCGCTGAGAGAAACGAAGAGCCACCGTAGCTGAATAGCAAAAGGGGCACGCCCGCCACTGGAAGGAGACCCGTCACCATGCCCACATTGACCACCGTGTGCCAAAAGAACATAGCGGCGACCCCAATGCACACAACCCCTGAGAATTTGTCCCTGGCCCTGCTTGCCGCGTCAAGCGACCACAGGATTAAAAGGAAGTACAGAACTACCGTAAACGCCGCACCGATAAAGCCCCATTCCTCTGCTATAACACTAAAGGCAAAGTCAGTCTGCTGCTCGGGTATGAAGCGAAGCTGCGTTTGCGAGCCCTGCATGAACCCCTTGCCGAGAAGTCCTCCGGAACCTACAGCAACCTTGGACTGGATGGCATTATAACCCGCTCCCAGAGGGTCTCTGGAGGGGTCTAAGAATGTCATTATCCTCTCCCGCTGGTAGTCCTTAAGCAAGTAATTCCATGTGGGGTAACAAAGCCCTGCGATTAGGACTGCGAGCAGCAGCAGCGACTTGATCCTGACGCCCATGAAAAGCACGATCGTGGCAGAGATTAAAAGCACCATCAAAGAGGTGCCGAGGTCGGGCTGTAGCAATATGAGTCCCACAGGGACGCCCACCGCGGCCATGGGCTTTATCAATTCCGCCAGACTGTAAGGCCCACCCTCGTAATCACTGTTGTAGAACCTCGCAAGGGCCAGGACCACTGCTATCTTGGCAAACTCAGAGGGCTGAATCGAAACAGCCCCTCCGATCGATATCCAGCTTGTAGAGCCGGCAACCTCTTTGCCGACAAAAAGAACGGCCAATAAAAAAAACATACACAATACGTACAGGTGGTGTGCGTACCTCTCAAGCACCCTGTAGTCTATGAGCGATACGGAAAAGCTGGCAAAGGCGCCGAGCACAAACCACACGACCTGCCGTTTAAACGTGAAAAGACCCGTCTGAACCGAAGCGCTGTAGAGGTTCTGAAGTCCCAGTAGGCAGACGGCAATCACTAGGGCGAAGAAAAACCAGTCGAAGTTCCTTAGGAACCTGCGGTCAACGGCTATCACGTTTAGCCACTCTCTTCATCCTAAAGTAATACTCGATAACCCGTCCGGCCACAGGCCCCGCCACGGCCCCTCCGGTGCCTCCGTGCTCAACAAGCACTGTAACGGAAATTTCAGGGTCGCCGGAAGGGGCGAAAGAGGTAAACCACGCGTGGTCTCTGTACTCGGGCAGCTTCTTCTTAACGGAGTTCGAGACGACCTGGGAGGTGCCCGTCTTGCCGGCGACTACCACCTCATCCAGCCTAGCCGCCCGACCCGTACCACGGCTGTCGTTAACCACTCCCTCGAGGGAGGCGCGTATCAGCTCCAAGGTGTCCTTAGATACCGATAAGCTCCTCAGCACCCGGTTCTTATACTCTACGATGACCTCTCCCCTGCGGTCGACTATCTTGTTAACAAGGCGCGGTTTCATCACCCTTCCGCCATTTGCCACCGCCACGGTCATCATAGCCACCTGAAGGGGAGTGGCGCTCACATAACCCTGGCCGATCGCAGATACTATTGTATCGCCGCGGAACCAGGGTCTTTTTTTGGCGCTCATCTTCCACTGCCTGCTGGGAGCAATTCCCTGCTTCTCGGCGATTCCTATCCCCGTGGGAGAGCCGAAGCCGAATTCCCTTATGTACACCGAAAGCCTGTCGATACCTAACCTCTCCGCTACCTTGTAAAAAAAGACGTCGCAGGACTGAACAAGGGCCTCACGGATGTCGACCCAACCATGGCCGGAGCGCTTCCAGCACATGAACACACTGCTTCCGATGATGTGGTATCCCGGGCAAAAGTGCATCGTATCCGGCTTGACGATGCCCTCCTCCAGGGCTGCGGCGGCGGTTACGATCTTAAACACAGAGCCGGGGGCATAGAGGCCCTGCGTGGTGCGGTTAAAAAGGGGGTGGGATTTGTCGGTTACCAGGGAGCGCCATTTCTTGGGATCGATCCCGGTTACAAAATCCTGGGGATTGTAAGTGGGGCTGCTGACCAGCGCTAGCACCTCGGCAGTCTTGACCTTCATAACGACCACGGCGCCCGGCCTGTCGCCCAGGGCGGCCGCGGCCTCCCGCTGGAGATCGAGGTCGATGGAAAGCACCAGGTCGTAGCCGGGGGTGCTCGGCAGTCTTCGGAGGTCTTCTGTGAAGGGGGATCCCGTAACCTGCCTGCCCAGGACGTCGATGGGCTTTTGAACAAATCCCTCAACCCCTTTGAGGAACTTTTCAAACGCCTTTTCCACCCCTGCCTTGCCGACCAGGTCATTGCTCCTGAGCTTGGGGTCGGCTTCAAGCTCCCGGCCCGTTACCCTTCCCAGGTATCCGAGAACCTGCGCCCCAAGCGGGCCGTATGGATAGCGGCGAAGGTGGTTAACTTTGATCTCAACTCCCCTTAGGGTCGTGCTCCTTCTCGGCTCGATCAGCGCGAGCTGATCGCGGCTTATATCTTTGGTTATGAGTACGGGCTTGAAACGGCCGCGGCCCCTAACGTTTTGCACTGTGGCTTCTATTTCTACGGGCTCCATACCCGTAATGGCGGCAAGCTCTGCGGCGAGCCCCCCAAGGTCCCGGACATGCTCAATATTGACATATACGTCAAAGGATTTGCGGTTTGAGACGATCTCCCTTCCCTTACGGTCGAGTATCCTCCCCCTCGGAGCGGGGAACCTGAGGACGGTGATATGGTTGATTCTGGAGGACTTCTCAAACTCTCTCCCCCTGATGACCTGAAGGTACCACAACCGAGAAAGAAGCACCGATGTGACCAGAAATAGAATAACTGTGGCTATGACGAAGCCGGGCCTATAATTTCTCATACAACCTCTTTAGGGACCAAAATACCCCTAGCCCCACACAAACATTTACAACCGCCTGGATAATCATGGCCTCGAAGGGCACGGTGCAGCACCGCATGCCGGTTATTATATATGCAGCGTCTATAAAACTCCAAGAATAGATAGTGCTGAGAAAAAGGGCCAGACACTGTGTTAAGTAGCTTGCCGGGTAAACGTTTTCCGAAAAGTCCTGTAAAAGAAAAAAAACGCTCGCCCTCGAAAGGGTGTGTACACCAAAAGGGGCCGCCGCGAGGGAGTCCATAAGGAAACCGTTAAAAACCGAAAGTCCCGCCCTCCCCCTGAGGGGGGATAAAAGCCCTAAGAAAACGATCAGGATAAGGTTCAGGTCGGGACCGTATGGTCCCAGTCTGTAGGGGGATATAACGGTGGATTGAAGAACGATTGCCAGGAGAGAAATCAGGATAAAACATATCGGGCGAAGCGGCTTACTCGTTTTTGAAGACATACCCGGGTGACTTGAGTATTATTACGGCCTCTTCGAGGGAATCTAAGTCTGCAGCGGGCACCACGACGGCTCTAACATCCCCTCCGATAGTCCCAACCTCGCCGACAGTGCCGATGACAACCCCTTTTGGGAAAAACCCGTCTTTCCCCGAAGAAACAACCACGTCATCCACACTGACATCAGAGAGCCCCTCCAGGTACTCCATCACACAGCCGCCGCCGGTGCCCTTCACTACTCCCCTCGCCCTGGTGCGCTGTACATAGGCGTCCACGGCGCTCAGCTCATCGGTAATCAGCATAACCTCAGACACTCTCCCGCCCGTTACAAGAACCCTTCCGACAGCTCCCCTGTCTGTGGCCACCGGCATTCCCACCAAAACACCGTCACCCTTTCCCCTGTCCACAACCAGCAGCTTCGAGCGCGAAAGCGAGGGGGAAGACCCTATAACAGTCACGGGAAGCAGGGGGTGCGAAGAGCGCTCTTTGAACCCGAGCAGCCTCCTAAGCCTCTTGTTTTCGATCATGGCTTCGGTCAGGGCGAACCTATCGTTTTGGCGTTCCCTAATCCGTGCCTTAAGTCTTGAGTTCTCCTCCCCGACCTCGAGAAGGTCTATATACTTACTCCATACGCTCACAATACTGCGGGCGGTTCCGGAAATTAACATTTCCGGGTAGTAGTTAAGCGTGAGTACGTATGTCGAAAGCACTCCCTTTGTTTCCCGCTCCCCAAGCCTGATCGAAATAAGCTGAAGGGTGAGGATAAAAAACACTGCGCTCACTATAATAGGATGACGGCTTATAAATCCCATGGAACGTTATATGCTACGCTGCAAGCTTTAAGGCCCCTCCTGGATTGTCGGGGAGAAGCCCCGAAGCGAAAGAAAATGTCTCGGCACAACCGGCGCATAAATCCTCCCAACCGGACCTCAGGACGAACGAATTTAGGCGTATGGGTTATCACCGCGACTCGGTCATTACCCTCAGGGTCAACCCAGCATGATTTACACCCCGAAGCAACGTCTGATCGGCAGACACCCAACTCCACTCATAATAAACCAACACACCGCGCCGGGAGGTATACACTTCAAACACACTCAACTTCCAGGCCGGGATGAAGGCCGGCTCACCAGGAGCCCATTTTCTTCAGGACGTCCAGCTCGTCAAGGGCCTTGCCTGAGCCCAGCACTACACACGTAAGCGGGTCTTCGGCTAGAACGACCGGAAGCCCCGTCTCCTCGGAGATCAACCTATCAAGCCCCCTAAGCAGAGCCCCGCCTCCGGCAAGAACTATGCCGTTGTCCACAAGGTCTGCCGCAAGCTCAGGAGGCGTCCTCTCGAGGGTCTGCTTTATGGCTTCTATTATAAGGGTTATAGGCTCCTGAAGGGCCTCCCTCACCTCTTCGGAGTTTATCTCTACGGTTCTGGGCACACCCGTGCCTAGGTCCCTGCCCTTGACCTTCATTGTCTCGGTCTCCTCGCATTGAATCACCGTGCCTATCTTTATCTTTACATCTTCGGCGGTTCTTTCCCCAATCAGCATGTTATACTTCCTCTTTAGGTACTGCATAATGGCCTCATCCATCTTATCACCGCCGACCTTGACCGACTTTGTCACCACTATTCCCGCAAGAGATATAACGGCTATACCCATGGTGCCCCCGCCAATATCAACGACCATATTCCCCGAGGGCTCAGTGATGGGTATTCCCGCCCCAAGGGCTGCGGCCATCGTTTCTTCGATCAAATACACATCTCGGGCTCCGGCCGCTTCGGCCGACTCCTTGACCGCCCTCTTTTCAACCTCGGTGATCTCCATAGGAACGCTCACCATAATCCTCGGCCTCACAAAGGTCTTCCGGTTGTTGTGGGTTTTCCTGATGAAGTACTCAAGCATCTTCTGGGCAACCTCAAAATCGGCTATGACGCCCTCTTTGAGGGGGCGGATGGCCCTTATGGTGCCGGGAGTTCGACCCACCATCTGCTTCGCTTCCTTCCCAACTGCAAGAATCCTCTTAGACCCTTTCCCATCATCCTGAATTGCGACAACGGACGGCTCGTTGGCAACAATGCCCTTTCCTTTGACGTACACAAGGGTATTGGCAGTACCCAAATCCACTGCAAGGTCCTCAGAAAACCACCCGAGAATAAGATCGAAAATCATCGCCGACCTCCTTTAACCAATATATTTCCGCCCGAACACAATTACCAGGAAGTGTTCTGACTCAGTCTCACAACCCTTGGGGAGAGTGGAGGTGATTAACTCGCCTCTCATCTCCTGGAATAAACTCCTATATAATAGGTGAGTATGATCAAACCCGTATAGACACTGCCCATACCATTACAGAAAACCGTGAGTTTACATTAATATAACAAAGTTTTTATATTTTTTCTTCAATCTGCAAAAAAGCCTCACTCATCGCATTCATCCCTCCGAGGCGGGGGGAGAGCCCGCTCGGAGGAAAAACCAACCGTGATTCATCATATTATTTAACAAGCCGAATCATTTTATTCCCCTAATATATCATACCAAGCTCTTGTTAGTAACGCCACTGGGGCGCGTGCTTAGTTCAGGGTTTAAAGAAAAACGGCCCCCCCTGGAGGATGTGCATTTGCGCGGGACTAAATTGTGAATAAGACAGAGGAAATAGCAACGGAGTCAGGGTATTTAAGCAGCCTCAAATGTTTTCTTTTCAATCAGTCTCAAAAGGGCGTCTACTACAGGGGAATCATACTTTGTGCCCCTTCCGTTAATAATGTCTTGAAGATTCTTTTCCGAGCCTATGGACAGGGCTCCGTCCCAGGGGTTATTGACAGAGAAATATGCATTTGCAACGGCGATGATCCTGGGCCCAAGGGGTATGGAGCTGCCTGAGAGTCCGAACGGAAAACCGCCCCCGCTCATCCATTCGTGGTGGTAAAGCACTATTGGAAGCAAGTCTCTAAGCACAGCGTAACGCTCCACAATCCTCCCTCCCATAACAGTATGATTTCGCACGGTATCGGCCTCTTCGGGACTTAAATCTTCCCCTTTTGAGAGTATTTCATCCGGTATGCTCACAACGCCTATGTCTTGCAGCACGGCGCCCAATTTCAGAGCTTGCAGCTGTGATATATCAAGCTCCATCTCATCGCCTATCTGAACGGCGATTTCGGCGATCATGACCGAGCGCTCGTAAACTTTGCCCTTATCGAAAGAGCCGAACAAACTACAGAGCTTCTCGGCGGCAACCTCTCTAAGCTTGTATCTTATTTCGTCGGATAGCATATTGAGAGTCTGATCGAACTCAGCAGTGTCGGAGGTCTCCTCCTTGTCGAAAAAAAGCACCTGGTTTTTCCCGCTGCCCTTAGCAAGGTAAAGGGCCTCGTCGGCCTGCCTAACGGCTTCATCCACGGTGATCGTTGATTCAGGGTCGATCTTCACCAAACCGCCGCTAAGCGATACCCTTGGACTCCTAATATTTGCCACTTCTTTCAGTATTCCCTGAACCCTTGAGAACGCCGTCCTTTTATCGGTTTTCATAATAACTGCAAACTCGTCGCCGCCTATCCTGAACATCCTGTCCCCTTCATCGAGCATCTCAAGGAACTTCGAGGATACCTGCCTCAGTATCATGTCACCGAAAGCATGGCCGGAGGTGTCGTTTATCTGCTTGAACTCGTCTATATCTATTAGAAGTAGAGAAAGGGGCAGCTTGTCCTTTTTAAACTCGGCGATATCGGTTGAAAGTGTCTGGTAAAAAGAGTGCCTGTTCATCACGCCTGTGAGCGCGTCGTACAGGGCAAACCTCTCGATGCTCTTGCGCTCCAACATTTCCACCTCTTCCCTCTGCCTCAAAGCAGCCAGGAAATTAGCAATAGAGTTAATATGAAAAACCTGTGTCTTGTCCGGGGGAAGCCCCCCTTGTTTTGCAAAATTAAGGAAGCTGACAAAAGACTTGCCGTCCACCTTAGCATACACGGGGACTGTGAGGGTAAACACCGGTTTTGCTGAGCCGTTGGAATTTATGAGCTCTCTATTCGGCAAAACCTCTATATCGCATTCATTGGTATCAAGCTTTATAGAGAGGTTGTCCGCAGAGAGCTTTATGCTCTCTAGAATAGAGGACATGTAAGAGGGCTGTATTTCCGTAAATGTGTAAAGAACTCCGGATTTTGTGTTCAGGTCTATTGACGTAAACACCGTGAGGTCGTCTATTAAATTACGGGATTTCTCGGCAAAATACCTTATTGACTCGTAGTAACTGGACTTCAAGCAACGCTGAAAAAAGCTTAATACAAATTCAGATATATTTGGGCTCTGAACCATCTGAATACCCTGACAACCGGTGTTATTGTATAATTTTATATCTTTTCCCTTAAGGTTCAAGCTCAAAAGCCGCAGGCCAAATAAACCCTTTCGGCAATACGGAACTCCGGGCCGGTTACGACGTTAACCCCCCGGCATCTTACCTAACCACTGAGGCGCCTTCCACACGAATTACGACCACTTCGGGCTTTATGCTGAGGAAACCCACCATCACCTTTTTAAATGTTTTCTTGCTGTTTGGAGGAATAACTTCGGGTATCACTATCCTGCTCGAGGCAAGGGGCCTGTTGTCGCTTCGCGAGTAAAAGTCGATTGTAATGGCTATACGCTTGTATGTGATGGTGCTTATGTTCTCAAGAGTGAGCCTATCGAGATATCCTATGGTGTAGGGAATCGTATTGCCCATTACGAAGCTTCTGACGATGATGTCCTGGTCGGGTATGGGGTTTTCTATTACTTCGATCTCTTCAACTTCTATATACTCCTCACCCTCGTCTTCGGGCTCGAGGGAACGGCCCTGCGCCATAGTCCCCTTGGCAATCTCCCCGGGGGCCCGGGCTACGGAGGGCGGCGCGGCGGGGCCTGTTTGCTCTCGTGTCCTCTTTTGGATTATCAGCCTCTTTCTCCTTGCCGTAGGAGACTCCTCCCCCAAATCGGGCTCCTCCCACGCAGGTCTTTCCCCTTCTCCGACAGCGACACCTTTTTGCTTCGTTTTTTTCCTCCTCACAAGCTTACGCACGATCTCCTTTTTCTTAACCTTTGCCTCGTCCACACCGATAACCGAGATAACGGCTTTTGTGGCCTCCGGGTGTCTGAACCCTACGTTTACACCGTGGAAGGTCTTAGTGCCCTTCGGGGAGATGATGTCCTGGATGAACACGCGTGTGTAGCCCTTTTTTATATTCCCGGCCCAATACTCAACCGCAAGCTCAATGTTTTTCAGGGTCTTCTCACTCGTGTTATTGAGCGTGATTGCTTCGAGTATTCCCACCGTACCATACAGCCCTCCGGCCCACTTCCACTCCACAACTTTCACAAGCTCCCCCGGATTGGGCATCGAGCCCGGCCCGGTTGTGAAAGTCTTTGCCGAGGCCACCCTCAGGGTGCTCTTCTCCAGGGGAGAGTGCATGATTCCGAAGCTGAGGTTGTAGAACGTTTTTGTAACGCCCGGCTCCAGAACCTCCCTGATCGTGGTGCGCAGAGAGCCTTGAGGACGGTCATCCATTGTGTAGAACTCAGCTTCTATCTGAATGGTTCCATAGGCCAGCTTGCCCGTATTCTCTATGGTTATCTCCTTTAAGATACCGGGCCTTCCGCTTCCTCCGCCTCCCCACTTGTAGTCCCTTATCTTCAAGGCCCTCTTAGGGGTTTCCTCTTTGAGCTTTTTCTTCGCCCTGGCCAATGCATCGGTGTGAAGAAGGGAAAACACCAGAACCGCTGACAGAACGACCGCCAACGGCCTACCATAACTACAAAAAATATAAAAGGATTTCCTCAACTTTGCTATTGCTCCCCTGCTGGCATTAAATTGTATTATAACCCACCATTAATAAACGGCTACACGGATCTTTAATCCAGTATACATAAAAATTCGGGGCATTGAACTTTTTTTATTCCCCTCGGCGGTAACGAGGCTTCCGCTCAACCCTCAAAGCTCCGGCATAAAACACTCTCGAGCGCTCCGGAGGGAAGCAGAGCCGTTTCCACGCCTGAGGGACTTAGTACATCGGTAAGGAAAAATCTACAGATAAACCCCCGTCTATTCGGACACACCGGGCCCTACCCCCCTCACGTCTCTCCCTAACCCTAAGGCACTACCACCTTTAAAACGAACACGGGTAAAATAAGGTTATAGGTTATGGTAAAGAAGCTCCGTAAAGCGATCGAGCGGCAATCCGGGGACGTCTACGGCGTAGGGGCAAAGAAGGCGCTGCCCTTCTACGTCCTGTTTACCCTGGGGGCCGTGGCGCTGCCCCTGCTAGTCATTGCCGTCGCCCTTCTGATGAAGCTTTTGTAAACGGCGCTGTTCGTACTCGGGCTCAAAGGCGATATGACAGGGCTGGAAAAACCACGCTTGATCCGGAGTACCGAAAATGAAGGTGTTCTGCCGTACGCTCATGGGTGAGATAGGAACTACCAATACCGCATCAGGAGACATTGCAATAATGGTGTTCACCGAAGAGCGAAAGATGGAGTCCTATTTGAAGAACTGGGAGCGGTACGCATCGGTGCCTGCGGAGGTGGTGCACATGGAGCTATTCGACCTGTTCGACTGGATGCTCAACAAGGCCCCCAAACTGGACGCAATAGCGATAGACCCTGAGCCGGACGACGACGCCTGCCCGAGAGAGGTAACAATAGACAGGCAACTGTCTTACGACCTTCCGATGGAAGAGCACTTTCAATCGTTCCTCGAGAGGTTTACAAAAGTAATGAACTCCGGTTAGAGGAGTAATAATTTAGGGACCTCGTGTTTTTTCGTATAAACTATCCGTCTGCGATCTCCTCTCCCCGACCCTGCCGACTTCTCCGAACACCCACGCCCCCCCTGCCCGGCTTTGCAAATGGAGCCCCGAAAGGGTATATAGCTCGGAAGGAGCGGTTTTGGCTAGGCGATTTTATTATGGGCGATTTTGATTTAAACTGTGTTCTAAAACATCCTGGGCTCGGTATATAAGATCATGGGCAAGATAAGGATCCTACCCGACGAGCTGGTATCCAAAATAGCCGCCGGAGAGATAGTGGAGAGGCCGGCCTCCGTCCTCAAGGAGCTGGTGGAAAATTCCCTCGACGCCGGAAGCTCCTCTGTTCGTATTGAGCTTAGGGGAGGCGGGAGGAGGCTCGTAAAGGTCACCGACGACGGCCCTGGCATGAGCAGGGACGAAGCCCTGCTTGCCATTGAGCGCAACTCCACCAGCAAGCTCCGGAGCGCGGCCGAGCTTGAAAACATCCGCACCCTGGGGTTCAGGGGAGAGGCCCTTCCGAGCATAGCGGGCGTCTCCAGGTTCACGCTCATCACCAAAACTCCGGGCTCCATGATAGGAACCAGGATTACCATCAACGGGGGCAAGGTAAAGAGGGTCGAAGAGACGGGATGTCCCCACGGAACCACAGTAGAGGTAAGAGACCTCTTCTTCAACACCCCCGCCAGGCTCAAGTTCATGAGGAGCCGCGAGAGAGAGCTAAGCCAAGCCGTGGACGTCCTGCAGCGTCTTGCGGTCTCGAGCACCGGAGTCGGCTTCGAGCTCATAAGCGACGGCAGAGCTCTTTTTCGCCTGCCCGGCAGGGAATCGGCTGAAGACAGGATAAAGGAGCTCTGGGGTGAGGCCGAGCTTCACCCATTCGAGGCCGAAGCCCCGAACGAGAATACGAGGGTATCGGGTTACCTTGGAGAGCCCGACAGCTCAAGGACAACCTCGCAGAAGCTCTATATATCCGTTAACGGGAGAGCGGTAAAGGACAGGTATATTACCCGCATGGCAACCGACGCCTACGGCAGGCTCTTAGAGAGGGGAAAGTACCCGCAGGGCGTTATCATGATAGACCTCCCCCCGAGCCAGGTAGACGTTAACGTACACCCCGCCAAGGCGGAGGTCAGGTTCAGGAAGTACCGCCTCGTAGGGGATCTGATTCGCTCAGCCGTGGCGCAAATGATAGAGAACGCCCCATGGGTAGGGGATTACGCCCGCAGTGTTCATGCTTCCGAGTCTCCCACCGGCGGCGTTTATACCGAGAATATCCGCTACAGTCAAAGCGCGCACGAAGAGCACGGCGTTTACAAAGCTGATAGAATAGACGCCTTCGAGGCACACGAACATCACTCAGCACCTTACCACGCCGAAGAAGCCTCAGGGCACACATCAGAATATCCCCCTGGGCCGAAGCCGCCCGGAAGCGGTTTTGTAGGCGATGGGGAGCTGCTCGACCGCGACGGGGGGTACTTTTCCTCAATGAGGGTAGTCGGACAGGTGGGCGGGCTTTTTATAATCTGCGAGTCTCCCGGAAGGGGCGCCGTAATCATAGACCAGCACGCCGCACACGAAAGGATAAACTACGAGAGGCTCAAGCGCTCCTACCTGAGCGGCAGGCTCGAAACGCAGGAGCTGCTCATACCCGTAGTAGTGGAGCTTTCCCCAAGCGAGGCCGAGCTTGCCAGGGGATGCCTGGGAGAGCTCTCTACGCTGGGGTTCGAGGCGCAGGAGTTCGGGGACAACTCCATCAGGATACGGTCTGTGCCGGCGCTGCTTGCGATCACGCAGCCCGAAGGCCTTATCAGGGACATCCTGGGGGAGATTGGGGAGCTTGAGGGGGAAAAGAGCATGAGCGCCCTCATCGACAAAGTCATAGCCACCATGGCATGCCACAGCTCTATAAGGGCCTCGGACGTACTGGAGGGAGAGAAAATCAGGGCGCTGCTCGAAGAGCTCGACAGGTGCGACTTCCCCCATGCCTGTCCCCACGGAAGGCCCGTGGCCAGGGAAATCACCTTCGGCGAGCTGGAGCGGATGTTCAAGAGAACCTGAGCCATGAAACAGACCATTATTACACACCTTCGAGAAAGCGCAGAGCTTAAACTCCGGTTAGCCAAGGAATCGGCGGATGTGGTGGAAGATATTGCGAACCTGGTCATTAAAGCCCTCAAGTCCAGGGGGAAGATACTGCTTTTCGGAAACGGCGGAAGCGCCGCAGACGCCCAGCACATAGCAGCCGAGTTCATCAACCGCTTCCAAAGAGAAAGGCGGGCCCTCCCTGCAATAGCACTGACGACCGACACCTCCATTATCACCTCCATCGGTAACGACTCCTCGTTCTCCCATATCTTCTCAAGACAGATAGAGGCGCTGGGGAAAAAGGGAGATATCGCATGGGCCATATCCACAAGCGGGAAATCGCGCAACGTCATAAGCGCGCTGAAAACCGCAAGGGAGCTAGGCCTGCACACAATTGGGTTTACGGGACAAACGGGCGATAAGATGAAAGACCTCATGGACTTAGCCATCCAGGTCCCTTCCCGCTCTACACCCAGGATACAGGAGGTACACATCACGGTGGCCCACATCATCTGCGAGCTGGCCGAAGAGGCGTTCTCGAGCGCCGAGGGGTCCTTGAAGCGATGAAATACTACCCAATAAACATCAACATCAACGGTATCCGCTGCGTAGTAGTTGGCGGCGGCCCGGTGGGGGAGAGGAAGGTAAAGGGGCTCGTTGAGTGCGACGCGTCCGTTACGGTGATAAGCCCTACTCTAACTGCGTGGCTTGAGAGCCTTGCAAAAACGGGTGCAATCGAGCATGTGGACAGGGAATACAGAGCCGGAGACCTCCAAGGGGCGTTCCTCGTATTCGCCGCCACAGGAGAGGGGGCACTCAACACACGAATCGCTGAGCATTCAAAGAGCCTTGGAATACTCGTAGATGTCGCCACATCCACAGGCGACTCCATATTCACCACTCCCTCGGTTCTCAGAAGGGGAGACGTAATGATAACCGCCTCCACGGGAGGCAGTAGCCCTGCCCTCTCAAAGCACCTAAGACAGGAGCTAGAGCGAACGATAGGGGAGGAGTACGAAATGGCCGCTGAGGTGCTGGGCGCGCTCAGGATCGCCGTCAAAGCCGCTTCACCCGAAGATTGGGAGTGCATTTACAAGCAAATACCCATCGCAGAAATCATCTCACTGCTTCGGAGCGGCGATTACACCGGAGTGGAAGAGCGAATCAAGACAGCAGTCGGGATAGACCTTAAGGGGCTTGGGGTATTCCCCGGAAAAAGCGCCGAGTGACTTGATTTATCCCACCCCCTTATACATAATTTCAGCCGTTATGGAGGTAATAGTGTCCCGCCTGCACGAAACTCACACAATGGGAAGGGAACGGTGGAGGCCTTTTTGCTCCAAGAGGTGCAAGCTCGTTGACTTCAGGGCCTGTATGGACGGAGAGTAAGTCATAGAGGACGATCAGGCTGAAGAGAAGCCGGGAAGCTCAACGGCAGATGAGCGGGACTCCGGCTCGTAACCCGCACCGCACACCCCCGCAATACAAAACCACATACCCACGGAGGAACGGCAGCAATGGGACTGGTTGAGACCAAGGCCTTTCACAAGGGCCTTAAAATAATAGTGGAGAGCGAAATCTGGGAGGTAATGGAGTACGCCCACTCAAAGGTTGCACAGAGAAGGCCGGTGGTGAAGACAAAGCTTCGGAACATAAAGACAGGCGCCGTGCAGGAGATGAGTTTCAGCTCAGGGGAGACGTTCACAACGCCTGACGTCGAGAGAAGGCCGGTTCAGTACCTCTACACCGACGACATAGGGTTCCATTTCATGGACACCGAGAACTACGAGCAGTACGCAGTGGGCCCAGGCACCGTGGGGGACGCACGCAAGTTCCTCAAGGAGCAGCAGGAATTGCAGCTTAACTTCTACGACGGAAAGCCCATAGACGTGGAGCTTCCCACCGTTGTTGAGCTTGAGGTCACCCAAACCGAGCCCGGCGTTAGGGGGGACACGGTTACGGGCGCAACCAAGCCTGCGACGCTAGAGACCGGCGCAGTGGTCACCGTGCCGCTATTCGTGAACATCGGCACGGCGGTAAGGGTGGACACAAGAACGGGGAAGTATCTTGAGAGGGCAAAGAAGAAGTAGGAACTATTGCACTCCCCCCCTCTCTATACAAAGGGCTTTGAGAGTCCGAACAACGTAAATATAAGCGGTTTAGTCCTTATACGACCCCCCAGCTCATTTTCGCTTACCATTGTATATGCCCTCCTAAACCCTTTAGCGATTATCCTTTCGGGCTATGCACCGACTGCCGGAAAAGACATAATAATGAAACCACAAAAGTTTTGTCCCTTGCGTCACCCCCTGAGTTACTGTTACTTTTAAATGTATGAGCCTGATGAAGGCGGTGGAAGCTCACAGGGTGTTTGCCGTGATACGGGCCGAGGAGCCGGGCAGGGCTATGGAATGCGCGCTGGCCTGTATCGAGGGGGGGATAAGGCTCATCGAGGTCACCTTCTCTTTCGACGGGGCCGAGGGTGTGATAGGGGAGCTTTCGAAGAGGGGCGAGGCGCACATAGGCGCCGGAACGGTGCTCAACGTAGACCTTGCCAAGATAGCGGCCTCGAGGGGGGCGGAGTTCATCGTGTCTCCCCATACCGACAAGGACATAATATCGTTCTCGAAGAGCAAAGACCTGCTGGTGGTATCCGGCGCCTTCACTTCCAACGAAATAGTTCAGGCGTGGGACTTGGGAGCCGACATGGTGAAGGTGTTTCCCGTAGCTCAGGCGGGCGGGCCGGCCTACATAAAAGCAATAAAAGACCCCCTGCCGTTTATTCCCATCATAGCAACGGGGGGGGTGAACAACTCTAACCTCCTTGAGTACATCGATATGGGGGCTACGGCCGTAGGCCTCTGGAGCTCCCTTTTCGGAAGCGACGGAGGGGCCTCACCCGAAGACATACGGGAAAACGCAAAACGAGCCGTCGAGCGGGTAAACTGGCTCAGAGGCTAGCCGCCGAGCGCTCCCCAGGACACGAGCCTATCGGGCACTATCTTTATGACCGGAAGGCCAAGGCCTCCCAGATTCATCCTCTCGTACTGCGGGTACTTGGCCTCGAGAAGACCGAGAGAGCGGCGGTACTCCCCTCCTGTGGAGATAATATCAGCCCTGCCCGACACAAACACATACCCCAGTCGCTCCCAGTCCTCGCTCCAACGGTCTATAACAACCGCTACGTTGGGGTTTGCCGAGATGTTGCGCATCCTCTTTAAGCGGGACGGCTTGGCCCGCTTGGGCTTGTTGTCGATGGGCGTGTAGAATATGCCGCCTGAGAAGACGTAGCATACAGGGATGAGGTGCGGCCTACGCTCCTCATCCACCGTGGCAAGCCTGCCGACCCTGCAGGAGTTAATGAACTCGAGCTCTTGCGTTGTGGGTTTTACCAAAAAACCGCCTCCTTCATGGAAGGGGATTCACGCGAGTTCAGATACTTGAATTATTCTCCCCTTTCTATATAATAGACTTTTTTATTGGATTATAAAACTGGTGACGGCTTTCCCCTTCTTATGTAATTTATAATGAATAGAACAAAGATCTTCAGCGGGACATCGAACATCCCCCTGTCCAAGGCGGTATGCAGTTACCTGAAAACCGTCCCGGGGAAAGCATCAATAAAGAGGTTCAGCGACGGTGAAGTGAGCGTGGAAATCTCAGAAAGCGTCAGGGGAGCGCACGTGTTTGTGCTCCAGTCGACCTGCCCCCCGGTGAACGAGCACCTAATGGAGCTGCTGATTTTGGTAGACGCCCTTAAAAGGGCCTCCGCAATTGATATCACTGCGGTAATCCCCTATTACGGATACGCTAGACAGGATAGGAAGGTGCTTCCCCGCTCCCCAATCTCGGCAAAGCTCATCGCCGATATCATCTTCAAAGCGGGGGTAAGCCGGGTGATTACCGTCGACCTGCACGCCGGCCAGATTCAGGGCTTCTTCGACGTGCCCGTGGACCACATCTACGCATCCCCAGTGTTTATCGATTACCTCAACAAACACTACGCGGACGACCAGCTCACGATTGTGTCGCCCGACGCGGGAGGGCTCGAGAGGGCCAGATTCTACGCCAAGGCGCTCCACACCGGTCTTGCGCTCACAGACAAGAGGCGCCCGTCCCCGAACAAGGCTGAGGTAATGAACGTCATCGGGGACGTAAGCGGGAAAACGGCCGTCATAGTGGACGACATAGTGGACACGGCGGGAACGGCCGTTAAGGCGGCCGAGGCCCTTTCCAGAGAAGGGGCAAAACGGGTCACTCTGTGCTGCACCCATGCCGTGCTTTCTGGAAACGC
>JADFKM010000066.1 GCA_022564935.1 Candidatus Dadabacteria bacterium | reverse complement strand
AAAAAGGCAAAGAATAAGGGAAAGGGAAAGGCAGATTTGAATCTTACCAACCTTCTTGACGAAGATGAGCCCGAAGAGGTTCTGGAAGTAGAGGACACCCTAGAAGAAGACCAAAATGAGAAAGAAAGCGAGGAGGGTAAAGAACCTCCGCAAATTGACCTCCCCGCTTCGGATGAGGGTTTTGAAAATAAATCGGAAACATTCGATAGGGTTGCCAGATTAAAAATAAAACGCAAGCCTTCTAAAGATGAACCCTCTCTCAAGAAGGGAGAGCCTTTGGAACTGGATGATCCGAAACCGACGGTACTCTCAGCTGATGGAGTGGAGCAGTTGGAGTCAACACCGGATTCAAAAGCCTATTCAGATGAGGATAAAGAATCATTTTCTGCCGAAGGTGATGCGGAAGTGACTACAGAAATCTCAGAAGATACGGACGCTCGGAGTGAGGACAAAGAGGAAGTGGCCGAAGATGATGGGTTGGAAGAGCTTGAAGAAGAGGATCTGGAATCAGTGGATGAAATTGCTGAAGAACGAGGTGATGAGGTGTTGCAGCTTAATGAAGGTGATCCGGAAACTGAAGGCGGTGCTGGATCCAAATTTGAAACTCCGGGCATCGATGAACAGTCCGAATCGGTGAATGGCTCATGTTCTGAAGATGAAACCGTCCAGGCCCCCGAGCAGTTTGCCGGCAAAGATGATGAGGACGCAGGTGTTTTGGAGTCCACTGAAATAACTGATGAGGAGCTTGAAGGTGATAAGGGTGGATACGATGAGCTTTATGAGCGCTATCTTAGAATTGTGGCCGACTTTGAGAATTATAAAAAGAGGGTGATTAAGGAGAAGGCCGATATTATGGCCTACGGCAATGAAGAGCTGATAAAAGAATTCCTCACAGTGGTTGATAATCTCGAAAGGGCCCTGCAGCACTCAGAGTCGCCGGAAAACCCGGGTTCGATTGTGGAAGGGATAAAGCTTGTTCACAGGCAGTTTTTGGTCGCCTTGGAGAAGTTCGGCGTTAAGCCTATTGAAATTTCTCCGGGGGAAAAATTTGACCCGAGGATTCACCAGGCAATAGAACACGTTGAATCCAAGGACCTCTCTCCGGGACTGGTGCTTTCAGAAATATTAAGGGGATATATGCTTAAGGATAAGTTGATTAGGCCTTCACTGGTAGCCGTTTCCAGAGCCGAAAACCCTAAGGAAACCCAAGGCGAGGAACAGGACCTTGAGGAGAGTAGTTGATTTAATCAATACATAAGTAAAGGGAAGGTGATAAAAATTGGCTATAGTAGGTATAGATTTAGGAACTACAAATTCATGTGTTGCTTTGGTAGAGGCTGAAGGGCCAATTGTAATACCCAATGAGGAAGGAAGTCGCACTACTCCTTCGGTGGTAGCGTTTACTGAGGATGGCAGCCGGTTCGCGGGGGCCGTGGCCAAGAGACAGGCTACCGTCAACCCACTGAGTACCATTTCGGCGGTAAAGAGGCTTATTGGCAGACGAATTGATACTCCTGAAGTACTAAAAGCAAAGCAGATGTCCTCATATGAGATCGTCCCCAGCGAATCTGGTGATGCTTGGGCCAAGGTGGGCGACAAAAGTTTAAGTCCTGAAGAGATATCCGGGATAATCCTTACAAAAATGAAACAGATTGCCGAGGAATTTCTCGGCTACGAGGTTAACGAGGCCGTAATTACCGTTCCTGCACACTTTAATGATCGTCAGCGGCAGGCTACAAAAGATGCCGGGAAGATTGCCGGGCTTAATGTAAAGCGAATCATAAATGAGCCTACTGCCGCTGCCCTTGCTTATGGGATGGATCGGAAAGCCAACCTGAGAGTTGCGGTGTTTGATCTTGGCGGCGGCACGTTTGATATTTCAATTCTTGAAATGGCAAACGGGGTCTTTGATGTTAAAGCGACGAGCGGCGATACGTTCTTAGGCGGAGAAGACTTCGATTTGAGAATGGTGGAATACGTGCTTGAGGAGTTTAAAAAGGAGCATGACACAGACCTGCAGTCCGATAGGATGGCCCTGCAGAGGATAAGGGAGGCCGTTGAAAAGGCCAAGCACGAACTGTCCTCTGTTGTGGAAACAAATATAAATCTCCCCTTTATTGCCGTCGACTCGGAGGGGCCAAAGCATTTGAACGTTACAATTAACAGGGCCAAATTTGAAGAGCTGGTAAATGATCTGATCGAAAGATTGCAGCCCCCTTGTGAGAAAGTCCTTAAAGATTCGGGAGTCAAGCCCGAGGATATAGATGAAGTTATTCTTGCGGGTGGTATGACCAGGATGCCGCGAGTTCAGGAAA
This sequence comes from Candidatus Dadabacteria bacterium, assembly GCA_022564935.1. GTDB lineage: Bacteria > Desulfobacterota_D > UBA1144 > Nemesobacterales > JADFKM01 > JADFKM01. Next base: position 7,408 of record JADFKM010000066.1, on the reverse strand, counting down.
AGGTTAAGGAGATTTTCGGCAAGGAGCCTCAAAAAAAAGGGATTAATCCCGATGAGGTTATTGCAATAGGGGCGGCCGTTCAAGGCGGGGTACTGGAAGGCAAAGTGGATGAAGTGCTTCTCCTCGACGTAGTTCCTCTGTCTTTGGGCGTCGAAATAAAAGGCGGCTTATTTACTTCTCTAATCGACAGAAATACCACGATACCTACGAAAAAGAGCAGGGTATTTACCACTGCGTTTGATAATCAGGATTTTGTTAGTGTCCATGTGCTGCAGGGAGAAAGGGAAATGGCGGAACATAATATTTCTCTTGCGAAATTTGAGCTGATCGGACTCCCTCCAGCCCCCAGGGGAGTTCCACAAATAGAGGTTTCATTTGATATAGACGCTGATGGAATTGTGCACGTTTCAGCCAAGGATTTGGGAACGCAAAAGGAACAGGCAATTAGAATATCCCCTACCGGTGGTCTGACGGAAGCAGAAATTGAGAACATAATAGAAGAGAGTGAGAAGTATCATGAGGAAGACCAGAGAAGAAAGGAACTAGCCATTGTTAAAAATGAAGCCGAAGGGATCATGATATCTGTGGGCAGGACGTTGAGTGCCTATGGGGATAAAATTGACAATCAGACCAAAGACAGCATCGAACAGTCGATGGAAAAGATGAAAGAGGTTCTGCAAAACAGTGATGATTGTACAGAAATTAAATTAACACTTGGAAAACTTCAAGAATCTGCATATAAATTTGCCAGTACCATTTACTCTAGAAGCGGCACTAAAGAGCAAAAAAGTGAAGAAGGCAACGAGGTAGAGCAAAAGGCTGGGCAAGAATCTGAACAAAATTAATCTTTGTTCCAATAATAAAAACAAATTGTTATGAAAGACTATTATTCTATATTAGGAATAAGCAAGAATTCCCTTGATATGGAGATTAAGAAGGCTTATAGAAAACTCGCCTTTGAGTACCATCCCGATAGAAACCCCGGGGACCCTGAAGCCGAAACAAAACTAAAAGATATCAATGAGGCCTATGAGGTTCTTAGTGAACCTGAGAAAAGGGCACAATACGATAGCTTTAGCCAAATGCCCAGTAAGGGCTTTTTCGGCGGTGAGCATTTTGCGAGCAGCATAAACCGCCTTTTTGAGGACCTTTTTGGTGAGGTCTTCAATGTCGGGAGCAGGCGCCGCTCAGAAAGGGGAAAGGACCTGAGATATGACCTGGAACTTGATTTTGTAGATGCGGCGTTTGGGGTTGAAAGGAAAATAATAATACCAAAGAGAGGCAGGTGTGTGGTATGCGAGGGTAGGGGGGCGGCTAAGGGGGGGGAATCGGTGTGCAAAACCTGTGGCGGTTCGGGCTCGATAGGGTATTCCGAGAGCTTTTTCGCTATTAACCGTCCCTGCTCTGTGTGTGGTGGAAGGGGTTTTATTATAAATGACCCCTGCATTGAATGCGGCGGGGAGGGTTTTAAAATCGATAATCATGAAGTCAAGATAACCATTCCACCAGGGCTTGACGACGGCATGAGGCTCAAGATCAAGGGGGAAGGCGAAGTGAGCATGATGAGGGGCTCCCCTGGAGATTTATTTGTCAAGATTCACATAAGGAGTCACCCGTTTTTTTCGCGAGACGGTGTGGATATCTTTTGCGAAGTCCCTATATTGTTTGAGCAGGCTGTCCTTGGGGCCGAGATCAAAATTCCTACCCTTGAGGGGATGGATTCGATTGACATACCATCGGGGACTCAATCGGGGCAGACTTTCAGACTCGAAGACAGAGGCATTCCTACCCTCGAAAAGGGGTTCAATAAGAGAGGCGATCTGTTTGTTACCGTTAGGGTGGAAGTGCCGGTGAATCTTAATGACAAGCAAAAGAACCTTCTTGAAGAGTTTCAATCCGAGACAACCGATGAAATCTACCCGACAACTACCACCTTTGAAGAGAAATTCGCCGAGCATTTTGAAAAGTAGACAAGCGGTTGATATGCGGCTCGTTCCCAAGGAGTTGTAAGGGACGAGTTGTTAAGTGAATGGAGGGCAAAAATATGGGGGGTGAGCTTAATTAAAATCCAGTCTTTGAGCAGGAGTCCTAACTGTAATTCTCCTCTCATGCTTTCGGGGGGAATCTTAGAAAATGTTTGTTCGGGCTCTCAATATCTAGGTGCTTTCTAGCTCGTAAAACGGGTATCACTATCAATATTTAATGGTTCTATCTCCGGTTTAACGCAGGTAATTGTGTTTTTCTCATCTACATATACCAGTCTGGGTATGTGTACGTGGCGTTCTTCCTCGCTGTATGACGAAAAGCTTGCTATTATTAGCGCATCTCCTTGTCTTGCGAGGTGTGCGGCGGCGCCGTTGGCGCAGATCTCTCCCGAGCCGCCAGCACCTTCTATCACATATGTCAAGAACCTGTGGCCGTTGGTAATGTTGAAAATGTGCACCTGCTCGTAGGGTATTAAGTCTGCGGCCCTCATCAGGTCTTTGTCTACGGTCAGGCTGCCCTCATAGTCCAGATTTGCTTCGGTAACCGTCACTCTGTGTATCTTGGATTTCAGCATTACTCTATTCATATCGATGTCTCCTTATTAAAGTCTTAGATTGTCGATTAGCCTTGCTCCGCCGATTTTCAGAGCCAGGGCTACCAAGTCCCCGCTTTTTGCCTCTTTTTTGCTTTCGAGAGTTTCGCAGTCGCAAATTTCCATATAATCGATATCTTCAATGCTCATATCGCTCAGCACCTTTTTCCCGAGCGCAATCAATAGTTCCGTGTTCCTCTGGCCGTTTTCGAATTCCATTTTTATTTTTCTAAGCGCCGTGTAAAGTCCCCCGGCCCTCTCTCTATCTGCGGGTGGGAGGTAGGAGTTCCTTGAGCTCGCGGCAAGGCCGTTTTCCTCTCTGAGTGTTTCGTGGGCCACAATATCAACGTCAAGCGATAAGTCCCTTACCATCTGCTGGATTATCTTTAACTGCTGGTAATCCTTCTCCCCTAAGACCGCCACGTGGGGCTTGACTATGTTAAAAAGCTTCAATACAGCGGTACAGACGCCTCTAAAGTGGCCCGGACGGAACGGCCCACATAGATGCTCCTGCAAACTACCGACCTCAACATGGGTTTGAAAGCCATCGGGGTACATTTCATCTAGGGCAGGTATAAATACGTAATCTACCCCAAGGGAATTCATCTTGTTTAAATCCCCATCGATGTCTCTAGGGTATTTATTCAGGTCTTCATTCTGAGCGAACTGGAGCGGGTTTATAAAAATGCTTACGACGCACACATCGGCCAGCTCCACACCGCGGGCAATGAGCTGTAGGTGGCCGCTGTGAAGCGCTCCCATTGTGGGAACGAGCGATATGGTCTTGCCTTCCATCCTGAGGGTGTTGGAAGTGCTCTGCATCCGAGTTATTTTTTCTATCGTTCTCACAACTGTCCCTCAATCATAATAATGCTCTTGCCCGGGGAATGTGCCTTCTTTCACTTCCCTGCTGAACTCGGCCAGGGCCTTGAGCATAACTTCCCTGACATTCGCATATTTTTTGACGAATCTAGGCATAGGCTCTTCAGTGAGTCCTATGAGGTCGTGGAAAACAAGGACCTGTCCGTCGCAGTGCGGGCCGGCTCCTATACCTATAGTCGGAATTTTTATCGACTCGGTGATTGATTTCGCCAATCTCTGCGGAATGCTCTCGAGCACGAGGGAGAATGCGCCGCGCTCCTCAACGTCCTTGGCTAGTCGCATAAGTCTGTGAGCCTCTCCTTCCCCTCGTCCCTGCACTTTGTATCCTCCCATTAGATGGAGGGATTGCGGACACAATCCTATGTGTCCCATGACGGGAATTCCAGCCTTGGCAAGGATACCGATTGTGTCGAGATACTGTTCATTCACTTCCAGTTTCACAGATTCGGCTCCGGATTCTTTAAGGAAGCGCGAAGCGTTGGTGAGTGCCTGCTGGTTAGATGCCTGATAGGACATAAAAGGCATGTCGCCTACGAGAAGAGCTCTTTTGGTCCTCCTTGAGACGATCTTTGTGTGATAGACCATCTCGTCCATAGTTACGCCGATTGTGTTGGGACGGCCCTGAATTACGTTCCCTAGGGAATCTCCAACCAGTATGACGTCCACGTCTGAGGCGTCGATAAGAGCGGCCGTGGGGGCGTCATAAGCCGTTACCATAACTATTTTCTCGCTGGCGGCTTTTTTTTGGGTGAGGTCTGGAACGGTAACCTTTCTCATAGCACACCGGAAGCAGGTTGATATATTTACTATAGACTTTTAGCTTAAAGTAACAGTGAATTGATTTGTAGGTACGGCTCCTGTTCCGTCCTGATGAGTGAATTCAAGTGCCTAACTAACGTCCCGGTTCAATAGAGAATCCAGGCGCGAAGATGCCTTAAGTATCTTCCCTGTTAAGCAACATTCCAAACAATCGGTAATGGGTTTGATAAACCCTACGCAATTGCAAAATAGTATTTATAGCTTAAAGAAATTCCCAAGAAATGTCAAATTGCCGTAAAGTCGTGTAGAAAAAATAATTTGTCCCTTTTAACAAGGTTGTGATTGGGTCGAGTTTTCATGGCAGAGCAGTTTTATCCATTATTGCAACTGCGCAGTGAATTAGGTTGAGTATTATCGCAGGAAGCGTCATTGAGTATTGCTCAAGAGTGGTAAATTCATTTGCATTGTGTGATTCGCAGACATTAGGCACTATTTAAATAAGCTGCTACAAATAATTAGGTGCGGATGAAGAAAAGAGGAAGACATTCAGCCGCATTTTTTTTCATATTCACACCTTAAAGCTGCACAGATGTAAAATTATAAGGTAAAGCAAAATCTTAAAGGGGCAATGCCAATGCTTAAGAAATTGATGTTTTCTTTTCTCTTGCCGGGTCTTTATTCAATTACCGTTTTATTCTCCGGCGAGGTATACGCTGATAACACGCTAACGGTGATGAGCTGGAATGTTGAGTCGGGTAGGGCTGATCCAACCGTCATAGCGGAACAGATTAAAGCGTTTAAGGGAGTGGATATTTGGGGGATTTCCGAAGTACAGAATGAGAAATGGGCCCAGATGTTTGAGCAGGCCGCCGAAGACAGCGAGGGCATCGATTTTAAATCTATACTCGGTACGATGGGAGGGACCAATCGCCTTTTAATCCTATATAGGAGCGATCGTTTTGACAGGGTCGAGCGGAGACAACTGGACTATATCTCTTTAGGCAATAACTGGATACGCCCGCCTCTGATAGCGCATCTGAGAGATACTACGACCGGAAAGAGGTTTCTTTTTATGGTTAATCACTTTATGAGATGGGAGAGGATGGTAAGACAAATACAATCTCGGTTGTTAAACGAATGGGGGAGAGAACAAACACTTCCGGTAATTGCCGTGGGTGACTTCAACTTTGACTGGCGCATAGAGAAAGAAAAGGGGAACCGGAGTTTTAACTATTTCATGAAGGATGACGTCTACAGGTGGGTCAGGCCGCAGGATATGGTGAGAACGATATGTTCCAAACAAAGAGATTACGACTTCAACCAAAATGACCTGGAAGAAAAGGTGTGCAGACACAACGCAGTACTGGATTTCGTTTTTGTTTCCGGCCCGGCAAAAGACTGGGAGGCTACGTCTCAGGTAGTAGTTAGAGAGGGCGATTTCCCCGACAGCGATCAGACAAGCGACCACCGTCCGGTTAAAGGGACTTTTAAATTGCCCGACTAGTCCGTTTTGGGACATGTGATGGTTGTAACAGAGGATAAGACAATTGACATTTTCTAAGAGCCCTGAACCCATTCCTCTCCGCCGCTCCACACCTCTTTCTTCCAGATAGGGACGCTGCTTTTCAGCTCCTCAATGATGTACCTCGGCGCTTTGTATGCTTCGTCACTGTGCTCCGAGGATACGGCGATGAAATCACTTATTTCACCCACCTCCACACTACCCGTTCGATGCACAATCGTGAGCTTCTCTATATTCCACCGCTCCCTGATTTCTCGCCCGATACTCGCAAATTCACTCAGCGCCATCTCCTCGTATACATCATAAAACAGGTGTTGGACAACTCTTCCCCTTGAATACCGTCTAACGGTGCCCGTGAAGATGACCGTAGCTCCTGCATCTTCAGAAAAGGTCCCGGGTATGTATTTTCTAAATCAATGGCCGATGGAGCGATTTGAAATACGTCATTTGGGGTTTGTCGGGTTTTTTTTTGACATGCGTTTGGCTAAATCGGCGTGGTATTGCAGTTTCATGATGACGGGATGGAGAAGGCTGTCTAGAGTGTTCATACCTCCCCGGTGAGATTGATTAAAAGGGTGCGCGGCTAAAATTAGTGTTACTGGAAACCAAATTGCAACTTGGAAGTACGCTCACTCTTGAATCACCCTGCCCCTGTAACCGGAACTCTTGAGCCTTGAAGCAAGTTTCTCAGCCTGTTTTTTTACTCTGAACCTGCCGACCCTCACCCTGTAAAAAATGTCACCTCTGTGGTTGAATGTTTCAATCCGGACGCCGTCATCGACCTTACCTCTAAGCTTGTGCTTGAGCACATGGGCTTTTTTCTTATCCCTGAAAGATCCCATCTGTACTGTGAAGCTCGGCTTATACATCCCTGAAATATCTGTTTGTGTAGAGATTACCTCCAGCCTTACCTTTGCTGTGCCCTTCTCAAGCATGTGAAGGGATTTTGCCGATGCGTACGATAGGTCGATTATGCGGCCGGAGACGAACGGCCCCCTGTCGTTTATCTTCACGATCACATCCCTGCCGTTTTCAAGGTTCACGACCCGGACTACTGTGCCGAGGCGAAGCGTACGGTGCGCCGCGGTGTGGCTGTGCTTGTTGAATGTCTCTCCGCTGGCTGTTTTTCGGCCGTGTTCTTCTACGCCGTACCACGAGGCAATCCCTGTCTGGAAACCGTCGCTCGTCACAGTTCCCATAGTGGGAGGAACTCTGTCCCTCCGGCTTGTGACCGGGAGTAATGTGCACGACAGTAGAGCGGGTATGAGCAGAAATGCAAAGATGGCCTTTTTCATCTACAAAAATTTTAACATAAGAAATAGGTAATCCAAAGGTGTTTTAAAAGTTATATGTTTGGTTGAAGTATAAGAGGTAGTTAGCTTATATGCTTATATGATTTAGCGCAGTTTTCAAGGGGCATGTCACGGTTTAAGCGCCGATATCATTGTTTGGCAGGGAGTGCGTTTGTTTTCCTGTGTTGTCTGGATGAGGTAGGTTAGGTGTTCCCGGATTAGTTGCTATCTTGTTGCTGCTCAATCCCAGGAGAAAATACCTCAATACCTTTTTCCGCTCTGTGTGCGTCAGGTTCAGTGGAAGTTTATTTGGTACCCACTCATATCTGCATTTTGAGCATCGTAATTTAGCTCTTCTGATCTTCTAGCTCTTCT
>JADFKM010000065.1 GCA_022564935.1 Candidatus Dadabacteria bacterium | reverse complement strand
CAAGCTCCATGTGAGGGTTTTTTTGAGCAAATACCGCTCGGCCTTTCCCTGCCCTTCGTGCGGGGGCAGCAGGATAAGGCGGGAGGCCCTGTGGGTGAAGGTCGCAGGCAGGTCGATCAACGAGCTGACGGAGATGCCCATTGCCGAGCTGAAGAGCTTTTTCGACGACCTGACTCTATCGGATTACGAACAAGAAATAGCCGAAGAGATACTGAAGCAGATCACCTCAAGAACAGGCTTTCTGCTCAAGGTAGGTCTGGGCTACATCACCCTCTCGCGCCTCACCAAGACACTTTCGGGCGGCGAGGCTCAGCGCGCTAACCTGGCCTGTCAGCTCGGGGCGAGCCTTACGGAAACACTGTACATAATGGACGAGCCCTCGATCGGCCTCCATCCAAGGGATATCAACCGCCTCGTCTCAATCGTGCACGAATTGCGGGAGAGGAGAAACACGATAGTTATAGTGGAGCACGACTTCGAGATAATCCGCTCATCAGACTATATAATCGAGCTCGGTCCCCGGGCCGGGACGCACGGAGGGGAAGTGGTTTTCCAGGGCCCTTTAAAGAAACTGATCAACAGCTCCAACGGGTCGCTGACGAGAAATTACCTCGTAGGGGACGATTCCGTTCCGCTGCCAAAGAAAAGGAGAAGAATCAAATCCAAGAAGCTTTCGGTTTACGGGGCATCCGAGAACAATCTGAAAAACATTGACGTCGTGATCCCGCTCGGAACGCTCACCTGCGTAACGGGGGTGTCCGGCTCGGGGAAAAGCTCCTTCGTGCGCGACGTGCTTTATGCGGCGCTTGTGAGGAAGTTCTACGGCAAGGCCGAGAAGGTGGGCGCCTACACCGCTATAAAGGGCACAAAGCACATAAAAGACGTCGTGATGCTCGACCAGTCCCCTATTGGGCGAAGCTCCCGCTCGAACCCCGTCACATACATCAAGGCGTACGACGACATCAGGGGAGCCTTTGCAGCCACGTGGGAAGCAAGGGCTAAGGGACTGACCCCATCCAGCTTTTCGTTTAACGTACCCGGCGGTAGGTGCGAGTCCTGCCAGGGAGAAGGCACTTTGAAAATCGAGATGCACTTTCTCGCCGACGTGAACGTCATGTGCGAAGAGTGCGGGGGGAAGCGGTTTAGAACGGACGTCCTCGACGTAAGGTATCACGGCAGGAACATCGACGAGGTGCTGTCGCTCACCGTTCGCGAGGCGCTCGGCTTCTTCAGTGAGCTGCCGGCGCTTCAGAGAAAGCTGAACATACTCGATGAAGTGGGCCTCGGCTACCTCAAGCTCGGTCAGCCCGCCCCTACACTTTCGGGAGGCGAGGCGCAGCGCATAAAAATAGCGCGGGAGCTCGGACGAAAGGACGGAACTGCAATCCTCTACATGCTGGACGAGCCAACAGTGGGGCTTCACGCAGACGACATCAAGAAGCTTCTCAATGTGCTCAACAAGCTCGTTGAGGCCGGCAACACCGTGCTCGTAATCGAGCACAACCTCGACGTCATCAAATCCGCCGACTGGGTCATAGACCTCGGCCCCGAAGGCGGGGATGAGGGCGGATACATAGTTGCGGAGGGAAGACCCGAGGAGGTCGCAGATGTGGAGGCGTCGCACACGGGCAGGTACCTGCGGGGTGTGTTGAATATTGAAGAGAGCTGAGTAGATTGCGCGTCACGTTTAGTTAATTAAATGAATTCACCACCCCACATCCAGCAATAAACATGCAGTTAAAATAGACCTATATCCTGGTATTTAAAAACAACTTCTTATACCCCGGCTATTGTAATCATCGGTATTTCCGATTATTTTTCATAAACCCACGGCCGATTATTGAAGAAAAATCCATTAATCGAGGAGGGGAAAACTCAGCAATGAGAGAGCGCAATTCAGATTAGACAGCCAACGGATTGCAAAATTTCAAAACCGACATGGAAAAAATCGTTTTAGCCATATTCATCGACCTGGAGAACATTCCCAACAAGATAAAACTCGAGCGACTTATGAACTCGCTAATACTCAGCGAGCAGTCGAACTATAACTTTATTTTCGCCGTCAAAGCAGCCTACGGTCTCCTGAGCACCGTATCGGCGGAGTTCAAAACTCAGCTCCGGGACTACAACTTCTACACCTTCGAAACCCCCCGCATCGGTACCAAGAAAAACCGCGCCGACCTCTTTATTTGCATCGACGCCTTTGAGACGCTATACGTAAACAACCCAGCCATAGACCGTTACATATTTGTCACAAGCGACTCGGACTTCACCGTTGTAATGGACAAGCTGAGGAAGTACGGCAAGGAGATATGGCTCGTATGCAGAAAGGCCGACGAGACGCGCGAAATACTGGCCAAATCGTGCGATAAGATGCTTTTTATAGAGGACTTCTACGAGTTTGAAGACGAAAATGCAAAAAAGGAGTACACCGAGGAGCTGGACAAAAAGGCAAAGGAGCTGTGCATCGAGGTGCTTAAGAATATCGAGATAGAAACCCTGCCCTACAACATATCCGTAATAAACGACAGGATGAAGCAGCTCGACCGGAGCTTCGAGATAAAGCACACCTCATACCGGAGGTTCATTGAGCTGGTACGTGAGCTGCAAAAACAAAACATACTTAAACTCGAAGAAAGGGAGACCGGTCTTGTGAGACTGGTCGACATCGACGTTGCGAACTACGATTAGTCTCACTACAATATGACCGCCGTAAAACTGGCTGTGGTTAATCTCTCCCATTCCATATCATCAACCAATCTCTTCTACAAGCCCCTCATCATTTCCGTAAGATAATAAACCCTCTTCGAGTACGCCGCTATTGGAAAATGCTTGTTGGAAGGAAATAATTAGAGGTGCGTTTCTTTATATTTACTTAACATTATCTCTTGACACAGACATGAGCTTCGTGGGATAATCGCAATGTGTAATTATCATGAAAGAAACTGTTTTCATTTTTATATTAGGGTTATTTTTTCTCTTCATTGCAATTGGATGCGTTACTGTTCAAAACACTCGAGAGAACTACGTTAATGCTCATACGGAGCTGGATTCGAGAACAAAACAAGCTATCTTGAATGGAAAAATTTTCGTCGGCATGACTCAAGAACAAGTATTGGCAAGTTGGGGCCGACCAGGTGAATACGGAATAGGGGGAATAAATAGGTCTGTCGGCTCTTTGGGTGTTCATGAACTGTGGATCTATTATGATTATAAACATATGCCATGGTTTTATCTTTATTTTGATAATGGTACGTTAACGAGCTGGGAAAAACTGGACTACTAACCTTTCTTGTCTTAAAGTTTTAAAGTACCCTTCAATGGTTTCGATAGGCCCCTTTCTCATGTCGCTATAGCTCCCCGGGGCCGTTCCATATTGTAATGGACGAGCCACTTATCAATGCCCTTCCGTAAAGCCTCAACAGACTCATAGAAGTTTTCCCTTACTGCCTTCCATAAAAACTCATCCGGTATGCTCACTCCTAATCTTATAGCATCCCACCCGCGAGGTAAGCCGCGCCTAAAACACCCGCCTTGCTCCCAAGCTCCGATTTCTTTATTTGGAGCGATGAAATTGCGGGGGGTATCGCGCTCCGCCTGACGATTCGCTCAATCTCTGAGACCGCCTCACTCATGCCCTCCATCACGCCTCCACCAAGAATCACGCATTCGGGATTAAGCGCGTTCACCACGCTCACAACACCGGCAGCGAGGTATTGGATGGTGTCCTCCACAACATGCCGGGCCAGCGGGTCGCCCTCCCTGCTGGCTTCCACAACATGGCGAGCGGTTATCTTATCCACCGCTCCTGCAAGCGCCATTATGTTTTCGCCGGCCGCCGGGTCTCTTGCGATCTCTTCACGCACGCGCTCGGCAATCGCCCACCCCCCGGCATAAGCCTCAAGGCACCCGGAGCCGCCGCAGGTGCACTTCCTACCCCCTGCGACCACCGTGATGTGCCCAAGCTCACCGGCTGTGTTTGTAGCCCCTACAACCAGATTCCCTCCCGATACAATCCCCCCGCCTATGCCCGTACCCACGAACAGGCAGACTAAATCGCTCATCCCCCTTCCCGCCCCGTAGTGCCACTCCCCTGTGGTCGCAGCGGTAACGTCGTTCGTAACGACCACGGGAGCGCCGAGCTCGGCTTCGAGCAGCCGCCGGAGCGGAACATCCTCCCATCCCAGGTTGGGAGAGAATATCACAGCTCCGGTTTCTTGGTCTACCCTCCCTGCGATTCCCACTCCGAGGGCCTTCAACTCCCCGCAACCGGAGTCCTCGACCATATCGGCAATATGCTTGCCCACTTGCGATATCACCTCGCCCGGCTCCACGAACGGGCCGGTAGAAAAACCCCGGCCGGCAATTATCTCGCCCTTTTCTCCGAGGAGAGCGGCTTCGACCTTTGTGCCGCCGATATCCGCTCCGCCAAAGCACCTGGCCATAATATATAGATTATAATAGCCGGAGCCGTTAAATGGGAGAAATAATATGTGGGCTCCTCAAAATTGCTCCAGTCTTAAGGATTCGACATTAATCATTTCATTCACTAATAAACCCTCTAACCCGGTATAATAACAAAACTACGGAGACTAATATGGAAAGACTCACAGACAGAATTGCAATACTAACGGGCGGTACGGGAGCGCTGGGAAGTAAAGTCCTCAAGGCACTCCTCGATGAGGGGGCAAAGGCGGTATGTGTGTATTTCCGGGAAGATCAGCTCAGGGACAACATCTCTCTTCTCAAAGACAAAGACTACAAAAAGCGGTTGATGTTCCTAAAGGCCGACCTCACGAGAGATAAACAGGTCGAGAAGATAGTTACAAAAACGATCGACGGTTTCGGCGGGGTGGATATTCTCATCAATGTGGCGGGCGGCTTTACCTACGGCAAACTATTGGACACAGAAGTGAAGACGCTTGATCACATGATGAACACTAACCTCAAGTCGGCGTTCATCGCAACAAAGGCAGTACTCCCCCACATGATAAAGCAAAACTACGGCAGGATCGTGAACGTGTCTTCCCGCCCCGCATTAAAGGGGACCAAGGGCCTCGGCGCATACGCTGCTTCCAAAGCGGCGGTTCTGAATCTTACCGAAACCACTGCGGACGAAGTGATGAACTACGACATAAACGTGAACGCAATCCTGCCCAGCACCATCGATACTCCGGCGAACAGGCTGGACATGCCCAAAGCCGACTTTGCAAAATGGGTAAAGCCCGAAGATATCGCAAGGGTAATTATCTTCCTTATATCCGAGGACTCAAGACCGATAACAGGGGCGGGAATTCCGGTTTACGGCAGGGCCTGAAGTATTATGGACATACGCGCTCACTTCTAAGTCCCTGTAACCTTCATCCGATAAAATCGTTATTTTGCCTTTTGTTCTAATCACTTTTAAACGGGCATACATTCCGCTTTTTCCATCAAACGGCCCATAGAAACTGAAAGTAATACATGAACATTAACCGTTCAAAACCCTTTTTTTTGCTCTAAAAACCGCTCGTTAAAACCATTTAAATTATAATCAGTTACACACCGACTTTAATCCCCCGTCTCATACTTGACTACCAGCCAATTAACACTATAATGCTCTTATGTCAAAATTCGACTTGGTGTTTATAGGCTCTGGTCCGGGCGGATATATCGGCGCAATCAGGGCAGCGCAGCTTGGGATGAAGGTGGCGGTCATCGAGCGCGATAAGCCCGGGGGGATATGTCTCAACTGGGGCTGCATCCCTTCAAAAGCTATCCTCAAATGCGCTGAGGTTTACGACACGTTCAAGCACGCGGCTGATTACGGCATAAACGCCGGAGAGATTTCCGTAGATTACCCCAAAGTTATCCAAAAAAGCAGAAAAGCCGCAGATACGCTGTCAAAAGGAGTAGAATTTCTCTTTAAAAAAAACGGCGTTACGCTTTTCAACGGCACAGGAAAGCTCCTTTCTCCCAACAATATAGGGATACAGGGCGTTAGACACGAAAGCGAGATCGAGGCTTACAACGTAATGCTGTGCACAGGCAGCGTGCCCAAAACGCTGCCCGGCACCAACGTTGACGGCAAAAGCATCATGACAAGCGACGAGGCGATAATTTCCCCTGACATCCCCGCTTCAATAGTGATAATAGGCGGCGGTCCTGTAGGGGTCGAATTCGCATACATTTATAACGCATTCGGCTCTAAGGTCACCCTCGTCGAGATGGAGAGCACCCTCCTTCCCGGAGTTGACTCCGAGGTTGCAAAAGAGCTTGAGAAGCAGTTTAAGAGAATAGGCATTAAGGTTATGACCGGAACAAAAACCAATGGTATCACTAAGTTGAAGAGTGATGTTAAAGTATTACTTGATGGGAAGACCAAACCCTCGGATAACTCCTTAACGGCAGAGAAGGTTCTTATAGCCATCGGAAGAGCTGCAGCGGTCGAATCTCTCGGACTGGAAGGTGTCGGAGTGGAGCTCGACTCCAGGGGATTCATCATGACCGACAGCACATACTTGACATCTGTGAGCGGCATCTACGCAATCGGCGACGTGATTGGCCCTCCCCTGCTCGCGCACAAGGCTTCCGAGGAGGGAGTCATAGCCGTTGAGAACATGTCCGGTCTCCCCACGAACACGGTTAACTATGAACGCATACCGAGCTGCGTCTATTGCCAGCCCGAAGTAGCTTCAATCGGACTCAGCGAAGAGCAGTGCAAAGAACAGGGCCTGAGCATAAATATAGGAAAATTCCCCTTTAAGGCCTCGGGCAAGGCAGTCGCGACTGGCCAAACACGAGGATTTGTGAAGATTATATCTGAGAAAAATTCAGGAGAGATCCTGGGCGCCCATATAGTGGGCAGCGGCGCTACGGAGCTCATAGCCGAGATCGGACTTGCCAAGACGCTCGAGTCCACTCTCCTCGAGATAGCGCAGACCCCACACGCCCACCCTACCCTGTCGGAGGCTATAATGGAATCCGCCCTCGGCGCACTCGGAAGGTCAAGAAATATATAGATGAACGGATTTAAAGCTTACAGACTCGGACGGCTCGATTACGGAACTGCCCTTTCTCTGCAGAAGAGGTTTGTGGAATTGAGGCATAGGGGGGAAATAGAAGACACAATTATCCTGGTAGAGCACCCCCACACCTTTACCATGGGTAGGGGGGGTGATCTGCAAAATCTCCATTTAAGCGCCGAAGAGTTGCTAGAGCTTGGAATCCACTTTGAGGTAATAAGCCGCGGAGGGGACATTACCTACCACGGCCCCGGCCAAGTCGTAGGCTACCCGATAGTCGACCTGAGGGGGCTTAACTCAGACGTGCACCGGTTCATACGGCTGATCGAGGAGGTGTTAATCGTCGCCCTCAAGGATTTCGGCATCCAATCCCACGGACGAAATGGGCTGACCGGCGTTTGGGCCGGTGAAGAAAAAGTGGCTTCTGTAGGAATCGGGGTCAAGAAATGGGTTACCTACCATGGATTCGCATTGAACGTAAACACAGACCTTTCATACTTTAACCTCATGAACCCCTGCGGTCTGCACAACGTGAAGATGACATCCATTAAGCGCCTACTGGGAAAAGACGAAGACCTAAACATCTCACAGGTGGAAAGCGCCGTAATCAGTGCCTTCGGGAGCGCTTTCGGACTAAAAGAGAGCTCCGATATAAATGATAGCGGGGAGATTTATCAACTCACCGGATACTCAGGATTCGGTAACCCAAATGGAGCAAAGACCCTCTAATAAACAAGGGGTGAAAATGGCAAAGACCGCCAAACGCAGGAAATCAGCCGCAAAACCCAAACCGACGCTTCCCGACATAGGAAAGGACGAGCTTATCAAGCTGTACCGCTCCATGTACTACATGAGGCGATTCGAGCTCAAAGTTGCCGAGATGTACCTCGACCTGCACATAGGGGGTTTTACGCATCTGTACATCGGAGAAGAAGCTATAGCCGCCGGCGCCATAAGCATTCTTAACAAAGACGACTACGTTATGAGCAACTACCGTGACCACGGCCATTACCTTATGAAGGGGGGAGACCCCAACGCGCTCATGGCAGAGCTTTGCGGCAAACAAACAGGGGTCTGCAAAGGCAAAGGCGGCTCAATGCACCTTTTTGACCTCAACATCGGGTTTCTCGGGGGCTACGCAATCGTGGGCGGTGGCCTCCCGATAGCCCTCGGAGTGGCCTACTCCAACAAATACCGAGATAACGACCGGGTCGTCATGGCGTTCTTCGGCGACGGGGCGACAAACGGTGGGAGCTTCCACGCCGTGCTCAACATGGCTAAGCTCTGGGCTCTGCCGCTCGTTTTCGTTTGCGAGAACAACTTATGGGGAATAGGCACACACATCAGCAGGGTCTCGGCTGTGACAGACCTGTATAAAAAGGCCGAGGGCCACGGCATACCGGGGGAGATGGTTGACGGCATGGACATATTCGCCGTCAGGGAAGCCGCTTTGAAAGCCGTAAAACAAGCTAGGGACGGGAAAGGGCCCTATTTCATCGAGGCGCGCACATGGCGCTTCCGAGGCCATTCCATGACGGACCACGACAAGTACAGGTCGCAAGAAGACAAGCAGGCTTGGAGGGAGCGCGACCCTATACCGATGCTCAAGAACCAGCTTCTTTCCGAAGCCGTAATGACAGAGGCTGAGATGGACAAACTCGAAGTCCAGGTTCAGGAAAGCATCAACAAGGCTCAGGATTTCGCCCTCGAAAGCCCTATGCCTCCGAAAGAGGCGCTGTACGAAGACGTCTACGCCTGAGGAGCGGTTTTAAACTCGTAGATGACAACTCAATTGCAATCGAGGAGCTTTTCAATACAGCATGGCTAAAATGAAATTCTGGCAGGCCCTCAACCAGGCCCTTAAAATGGAGATGGAGCGCGACGAAAACGTTTTCGTGCTCGGAGAAGACGTTGCGCTTTACGGCGGCACATTCAAGGTCACTGAAGGCCTAGTGGAGAAGTACGGCACCATGAGAGTGCTGGACACCCCGATAGCCGAGAACAGTTATGTGGGGCTTGCGGTAGGCGCCGCCCTCACGGGGCTTCGTCCCGTAGCGGAGGTCATGAGCATCGACTTCGCATCCCTGGCGATGGACCAGATAGTGTCAAGCGCCGCGAAGATGAGATACATGTTCGGGGGAGGCTGCAAAATACCCCTCGTCATAAGAGCCCCCGAAGGCACCGGCACGCAAAAAGGCGCCCAGCATTCCCAGTGCCTCGAGGCCTGGTTTGCCCATGTGCCGGGCTTAAAGGTCGTAATCCCCTCCACGCCATACGAGGCTAAAGGCCTTCTCCTCGCCTCAATACGGGACGATAACCCTGTGGTTTTTATAGAGCACGAGAAACTCTACAACATATCGGGTGAGGTGCCCGAAGACGACTACACCGTGCCCATAGGGTCTGCCGATATAAAACAGAAGGGCGACAGCGTTACCATAATCACATACGCATATATGACACACCTGTCACTCGAAGCCGCCGGTGAGCTTTCAAAAGAGGGGATTAACGCCGAAGTTATAGATTTACGAAGCCTCAAGCCCATCGACGAAGAGACCATTCTCGCTTCTGTAGAAAAGACAAACCGCGCCGTCATAGTCGAAGAGGACCCCTTAACACTCGGCATTGGGGCGGAGATTTCTGCGATTATAGCCGAGAAGGCTGTTTTCAACCTGGACGCCCCCATTATTCGCGTTGCGGGAAAGGACATACCCATCCCCTATTCCAAGGAGCTTGAGAAAATGTCCGTACCC
>JADFKM010000019.1 GCA_022564935.1 Candidatus Dadabacteria bacterium | reverse complement strand
GGGGGGGGGGGAATCAGGGGGTGCGGGTTCTTTAAGGCTTGAGAGGGTTTCATGGGAGCAGGGTGAGGGGGGGGATTATTAGGTGTTTGGATCAATAAGGGATAATGAGTAAATGAACAATCTCGGGAGAATAGGTAAGATGAGTAAAAGAGCAATCTTGGTGATACTTTTATTGGTTTTGCCGGTGGGTATTGTCGTATTTGGGTGTAAAAGCGCCGACGTCGAGCTTAATCAAGCCCAGAGGGCTCTGGAAGAGGCGGCGGACGCCGGAGCGCTTCAATATGCCAAGGAGGAATATGAAGCGGCCGAAGCCCTCATTGAAAAAGCCAAGCTGCTGATGTCCCGCGGCGATCACCCCAAGGCAAGGGAGCTTCTTATAGAAGCCAGACACCTGGCCACGCAGGCAAAAGGGAAGTCGTGGATTGCCCATAGGGAGCAGGAAATGTCCGATGCCCAAAGGCGCATGAAGGAAGAGGAGCTCAGGAAACTTAAAGGTCGCCGGGAGGGTCGGCATGGTCTCCTTGACGTCTTTTTCGACTACGATAAGTTCAACATTAGATCGGGTGAGCGCACGATACTTCAAGAAAATTCCAAAATTATTAGTAAATCCTCGGTAAGACAGGTAGTGGTTGAAGGCTACTGCGATACCCGCGGCACCGAGGAATACAACCTGGCTCTCGGCCAGAAGAGAGCCGATGCTGTGAAGGCGTATCTCGTGGGGCTCGGGGTATCTCTTGATCGAATCACGGCGGTCAGCAGGGGCGAGACGGATAAGTTTGCCGCCAGCGCTTCTGAGCGCTCATTTCAGGAGAATAGAAGAGCCCATTTCGTTACGGCAGAGTAAGGTTCGCGGGAGAGTAAAAAATTGAGAATTGGTTTTGTCGCCACCCGAATTGTGTTTGTATTGACGGTTACCGCTCTTTTCGGGTGCGTGGCAACAAGCGATGATATGAGGGGGGCGTACATACGTCAGGCGAGGACCGAGGAGAAGCTGAACCGTTTGTCCAGGGACGTAGAGAACATACATAGGATATTGAACAACACTCGCGGCGGAGGTCTGAGCACAGATGAGCTTAAGAGGTTGGAGGTCCGTCTGAACAAACTTGAGCGGACACTTCAAAGTTTGAACGCCAAAATAAGCAAGCTTGAGCTTAGGAAACGCCGGGGGCCCGTACGGCCGACGTACCCCTCTGAAAGGTATGGCGGGCAGGGCTCGACATACCTCAGGCCGGAGCCTCCTCGAAACGTGTTTACCGATGCTTACAGGGCTTTTACCAAAGGGAATTACCCCGAATCGAGGGAGCTGTTTAAGGAGTTTTTAAGGGATAAACCCAATTCACCACAAGCTACCGACGCCGCGTTCTGGATATGTGAGTCTTTTTACAGGGGGAAAAAATACGAGGAAGCGATTCTGGAATATCAGACCTTTATAGACACGTATCCCCGCGACCAAAGGGTACCTCATGCGTACTTAAAACAGGCTCTTTCTTTGATAAACATAAACAGAAGAGAGGAGGCTAAGCTGTTTCTTCAGACCCTAATAGACAGGTACCCTAAGTCTGATGATTCGAGATTTGCTAAAGAAAAGCTCAGAGAGCTTGCATTAGAAAGCCGATGATATTAATATAAGATAAGTATTCTTAAAGAGAAAAATAATCTTAGGAGGTATGATGGGATGTTTAAATATGATGGGTTAAGTTTTCTGGTTTATCCTGCAGTGCTTGTAGCGATTTTTATTCTTTCTAGCTGTGCGGCTTCCCCACCGACGCAGGAGCTGAATGACGCAGAGGCGGCTGTAGCTGAAGCAAAAGCGGAAGGTGCGCCCGATTGTGGAGCCGAGGAGTTAGCGGCGGCTGAGAGCGCTTTGAGAAAGGGCGAAGCGCTGATGGAGGAGTTTTGCCACGAGGTCGAAGCGAGAAGGATGCTTGTGGATGCCAAGACAAAGGCGAATGAGGCTAAGTTCAAGTGTATGACCTCTGCAATACCCCCCCCTGAAGAAGTTGTCGTGGTTGAAGAGGACGTTGAGTTTAGAGATATCTTCTTTGATTTCGACAAGTCCTACATCAGGACTGATGCTGTGCCGGTTCTCGAGGAGAACGCTCAGGTGCTAAAAGACAACCCCTCATATACAGTGATAATTGAAGGTTATGCAGACATAAGGGGTACAGATGCATATAACCTCAGACTTGCGCAGAGAAGGGCCGACGCCACAAGGGATTATCTTGTAAGCCTCGGTATAGATTCAAGCATTATAGATGCCCTCAGCAAGGGGGAGACCACAAAGTTCGGAGAAGGAACAACTCTACAGGCCTACCAGCTTAACAGGCGTGCGCACTTTGTGCCCATGAAACCCGGTACGCTGCCGGGCGTGAGGCTGATTATAAAAAAGAACAATTAATCCCCGTATCAAAGCCCTTTCGAACCGTTGAAAGAAGCCGGGAAGAACCTTAATTATTTGTTTCTTTAGAATTCGAGAGGGAATAGGAGCTCATACCGGGCCCTATCCCTTTCTTTATCGACTTCCATTAAGGCCTCAGCGTACACTTCCGACATGACAGCGCCCTGAAGCAGTATTTGATATAGGCGGCTTTCTGCGCCTTTCATTGGGTCGTTGTGTCACGACCCCGAGAAATTATACAGCACTGCGGAACGCTCTTGATGCCGGGCGGTGTGAACAGCCCGGTGAGGTCGTTTAACGCCGTGGTGAGTACCCCCGTGTTCGTTTTCAAAGCTCAGGGGCAGTCGGTTTATGACGTGGACGGGAGCGCATACTTTGATTACATGACCATAAAGTGCCCCCCCTTATACCTGCAGGCCCCAAAGGCGTGGGTATCCTGTAGGAATATATAGCAGCCAGGGAGCGCAAGCTCCCGGACCGGAGCCTCTAGAAACGTATTCACCGATGCGTACAGGGCATTTACCAAGGGAAACTCTCCTGAGTCCCGGGAGCATTTAGAGAATTTTTACTTGTTAATGCCGGTTCGCCTCCCCCCCCAGGCTCCTGATGCCCCATTTTGGGTGTGCGAGTTTTTTGCAGGAAAAAAATATGAGAGAGCAAATCTTGAATATCAAACCCTCAATCCACCTATCCCAGGGGCAAAAGGGCCGCTCTGCGTACTTAAGACAGGGCCTTTCTTTAATAATCATCAACAGGCGGGAGGAAGATAAGCTGTTCTTTCAGGCCCTCATTAACTGATACTCTAAGTCTGAAGGGTCGAGACTTGTAAAAGAAAAGCTAAGAGAGCTTGCATTCGAGGGCCAAAAACATTAATATAGAAATAAATACTCTTAAAGGAGGTATGATGGGATGTTTAAAAATTACGGGTCAACTTTTCTGCTTTTTCCCGGAGTAGTTGTAGTAGCAATGTTTATTCTTTCAAGCTGTGCTACTCCGCCATCACAACAGGGGTTTGCTGTTAACCTCTTTATGCTAAGGGATGTCTTCTTTGATTTCAATAAGACCAGCATCAATGACGATGCCAAAGCTGTGCTGAAGAGGAATGCTCGGATACTGAAGGACTACCCCTCACAAAAGATAATAGTTGAAGGTTATGCAGACATAAAAGGTTCAAATGCATATAACCTGAGTCTCTCGCGGAGAAGGGCCAATGCCACAAAAAAATATCTCGTACGCCTCGGAATAGATTCGAGCAGGATGAAGACCGTAGGCAAGGGAGAGACCACACAGTTCAACAAAGGATGGACGTTTCATTTTCGTAAAATACAGGATCCAGGGCTTAACAGACGTGCCCACTTTCAGCCCGGTTAGAGGCTTATGACGAAAAAGAACAACTAGTGTGTGAATGAGTTATAGAGGGCTAGGAAGGATGTCGTGCCATCCTTCTCAGAGATTTAGAGGGATAGGAAGCTCAAATTGTATTCTATCCCTCTCTTTTTGCTCACTTACCGAAGCGTTCTGTCCAGCATACCTACCTAAACTTGACATCGCTTTCAGACAGTGTTTAATATAGGCGACTTTTTTCCGCGCCTTTATCTGCAATGCTTTCAAATGGTGTATGGCTTCGTTAAATCAGAACTCTGAGAATTTATTTAAGGTTGCTGAGCGTTTAATGCCCGGCGGCGTTAACAGCCCCGTCAGGTCGTTTAACGCCGTTGGAGGCACCCCCGTGTTCATCTCCAGAGCGCAGGGATCACGGGTCTGGGATGTGGACGGGAACGCCTACATTGATTACATGGCCTCTTGGGGGCCCCTTATACTGGGACACGCCGACCCCGAAGTGGTCGATGCCGTGAGAAAAGCCGTCGCTAGGGGCACAAGCTACGGGGCGCCCTGTGAAGCGGAGGTTGAGCTTGCCACCATTGTGACCGAGGCTTTCCCGTCGGTGGATGTGGTGAGGATGACGAGCTCGGGCACGGAGGCTACCATGAGTGCCGTGAGGCTTGCCCGCGCCTGCACAGACCGAGACCTGATAGTGAAGTTCGAGGGGTGCTACCACGGCCACGCAGATTACCTACTCGTAAAGGCGGGCTCGGGGGCCACGACCTTCGGCCAACCAAGCAGCCCGGGAGTGCCGAAGGTGTTTGCCGACTGCACACTCCTTGCAAAGTACAACGATTTGGGCTCTGTGGAGAAACTCTTCGATGAGCTGGGCGAGAAAATAGCGTGCGTTATCCTTGAGCCCGTTGCGGGCAACATGGGTGTCGTCGCTCCTACAGACGGCTTCCTTCGAGGCTTGAGGGATATAACGCGAAGCTCCGGTGCCCTACTGGTCTTTGACGAGGTTATAACGGGCTTCAGGTTGAGCCCCGGTGGTGCACAGGAGCTTTACGGGGTAGCCCCCGACATAACCTGCCTTGGAAAGATTATAGGCGGCGGGCTTCCTGTCGGGGCCTACGGAGCGAGCCGTGAAATTATGAGCATGGTCGCCCCTGCCGGGCCCATGTACCAGGCCGGTACCCTTTCGGGCAACCCGCTAGCTATGGCCGCTGGAATTGCAACGCTTAGAAAGCTCCACAATCCGGGCAGCTACGAAAAGCTTGAAGACCTGGCCTCGCAGCTTGTAGATGGGTTGAGAGACATTATAAAGAGCGCGGGAGTAAGTGCGACGGTTAACCGCGTTGGGTCTATGTTCACGCTTTTTTTCACCGATAGGAGCGTTGTGGACTACGATGCCGCCCTTAACTCAGACACGAATTTGTTCTCCAGGTTCTTCGGCAGGCTTTTGGAGAATGGTATTATGTTTCCCCCTTCGCAGTTTGAATCCGTGTTCGTTTCTCTCTCCCACACCGAGAGCGAGATTTCCAGCACGCTTGATGTGATGAAGAAGGCGCTGGAATGAGAGGTGTGGGGAAATTTGGGAGAGCATCGTGACTGCGTGCCCAGTGTCCAGCGTAAGGTTTGATAACATGTCTTCATATTTGGATGGGGAGGGAGATGAGCACCGGCGGCTCCGGGAATAAAGATGACTTGGGATGGATACGCTACATGGTCGTCGGTACTGAGCTTGCGTTTTCTGTACTTGCCGGTCTTTTTTTGGGGTATATGATCGATAAGTGGCTCGTTACTACGGCGCCGTGGTTTACGCTCCTCGGCGTTATTTTAGGGATGGCGGCGGGCTTCGGTATGTTGTTCAGGATATTAAAAAAGAGCTATGAAAGCAACGACAATGGAAAGGACGGAGATACTTAAACTCGGAGTGATTGAGAAGTATGGGCTGTTGCTCACGGCTGCCCTAGGTCTTTTGTGCTGGGCGGTTGGCTCCGCTTCTCTTGGGCTGGGAGTAGGAGTGGGTGGGGGGCTGGCAGTGGTAAATTTTTTTGCAATCAAGATGGTTGTGGGCGCGCTTATCGGCAGGACCGAGTCGAAGAGATTTGCCGTGTTTGTGATGCTTGTGAAGATGGCGGTGTTCGTGGGGCTTGTTCTGGGAATTCTTTTATTTACTACGGTGAGTATTTATGGTTTTCTTATTGGGGTTTTCGGCGTAGTGCTGGTAATAATTGCTGAGAGCTTGAGAGGTAGCGTAAATGGATCATTTTAGCTGGCTTACACTTGCAGGAATTTTCGAGTTTGACCATATTATCGGTATTTTGCTGGTTCTAGGATTTCTGACGCTCAGCGGGTTGAAGATTAAAAGCAGCCTTTCAAAGTCCGGGTCCGTACTGCCCACCGATAAGCTTACATTGACAAATATTTTTGAGGTTCTTACCATCGACTTCCTGCTCGATCTATTTACAGGGATTTTCGGCTCTAGGGAAAGGGCAAAGCAGTTCTTCCCCATACTGGGCACGTCCTTCATACTCATTCTGGTTATGAACCTTATGGGACTCATACCGGGCTTTTTCCCCCCCTCCGGGAATGTAAACACCACCTGGGCGTTTGCCGTTGTTATCTTTGTAATGTACAACTACTACGGGTTCCGGGAGCACGGCTTCTCGTACCTGAAGCAATTCCTTGGCCCGGTGATATGGCTTGCCCCCCTTATGATTATAATAGAGGTTGTGACCCACATTGTGCGTCCGGTGTCGCTTTCTCTGAGGCTGTTCTGGAACATGAACGGAGAACATCTTGTGCTCGGCATTTTTACCGACCTCACGAGCTATATTGTGCCCGTGCTCTTTATCGCTCTTGGAATTTTCGTCTCGCTTCTTCAGGCTTTTGTTTTCACGATCCTCTCTTCCATTTACATATCTCTTGCTATTTCACACAACCATGGGGCGACACTTTAGCGAAGTTCAGATATTGGATAAATGCACGTTAGGCTCATCTTTTATGTGCAACACATACAAAACACACAGGAGGTGAAAAGATGAGGATCGTTCTATGGCTTCTGGGCTTGATAGGGGTTGGTATTGTTGGGGCCTTTGTTCCCGAAGCGCTGGCAGCAGAGGCGACCGCCGGAACACTTGGCGAAACTGCCAAGGCGGGTCTCGCAATCGGCAGCGGGCTGGGAATTGGGATTGCGGCGGCAGGCGGCGGTATTGCTCAGGGAAGAGCCACGGCCGCAGCCTTGAGTGGAATAGCGAGAAACCCCGGCGCTTCGGGCAAGATATTCATGCCCATGATTGTGGGTCTCGCTCTTATCGAGTCGCTCGTTATATACGCGCTCGCAATAACGTTTTTGCTTCAGAACAGGATATAGTTTTAAGAAGCAACCCGAGGAGAGGGGCTCGAAACACTCCTCTCCCTTTTTGTTCTCAAAAAAGTACGTCTGCGACGTTCATTTAATCTAAACTATAAGGGCAATTCCATATGAGGAAAAGGATTTTAATTACCGTGCCGATTCTGCTTCTAATGGGGTGCTGGTCGGGGGGATTTAATTCTTCCCACAGGGACAGCGTGGAGAAGTCGTCAAAATATTATTACAACCTTTTGATGTGGAAGCACTACGACAGGGGCTCTCAATTCGTGGAATCTTACAGCAAGAGCGATTTTGAGAAGTTCGTAATGGATTACAAAGACAAGCTCAATATAACCAGCTATGACATCAAGCTTATAGAGATGTTCGATAAAAACGATGAGGCTTTAATCACCGTCCTGATCACATATTACCTTTACCCATCCGTTACCGAGAAAACAGTTTTTATTAGGGATAAGTGGGTGCGGAAGAATAAGTCGTGGTTTGTGGTCGAACCCAGGTACGGGGAATTGTTCCTCGCCACCCCCTCGCAATGAGCTCTGCGGGCTAATAGAGCGTCTTTCCCTAACTCCGGCTCAGTACTTTCATTTGCGTACATATAGCTCTCTACCCGCACACGGGACATTTCCCTCGCACTGCTACTCGGGCTACTCAAGGAGCGGGAACTTTTCTCTGACCAGCGCTTTGGCTCCTTCCTTGTCGCCTACAACGCCTTCGAGCTGAGCCTCTTCAACAAACCGAAGGATTTCCCGGAACACCGGGCCAGGCACATACCCGAGCTCTATCAGGTCGTCTCCCGTTAGTAGGGGTTTGGGCTTTATTTCCTCTTCTTCGAGCTCCACGAGCTTGGATTCGATAAACGCATATGACTTCAGTTGGCCATGGCTAGCCATGCAGTCTGCGTAATGGAGCGCCAGGTGGTCTTCGAAATGTGGCATGGCCAGGAACTTCTTGAGGGTTGAAGTGCGCATTTTGAGCGCGTCCTTGAATTTGAGGTGGTGCCGCACCAGCTCCGTGATTCTCTGTGTCTGCTTCTTCGAGAATCTGAGCTTCCTGCAAATGCTCTCTGCCATCTGAGCCCCAACGGTGTCGTGGGCGTTGAACCTTATGCGGTCGGATTCGGAGTACGTGGTGGGCTTGCCCACGTCGTGGAGAAGCGCTCCCATTGCAAGCTCAGGAGTTATATCGCCCTCTGAATATTGGTAAAGCTCGTCGAGCACCAGGCATGTGTGGGTGAATACGTCCCCTTCGGGGTGGAATTGGGGAGGCTGCGGGACCCCATCCATCTCCGCTACCTCGGGGAGTATGTGTGTGAGCAGGGTGGAGTCGAGAAGCAGCCTAAGTCCCCGGCCCGGCCGTCGCTGTGAGGCTATTTTCGTAACCTCGTCCCTAATCCTCTCTAAGCTTACTTCCGTGATGTGGGAAGCATGTTGCTTTACGGCGCTGTAGGTGTCCTCTTCGATGCTGTAGTCGAACCTGGCGCTGAACCTTATTGCCCGGAGCATTCTCAGCTTATCTTCACGGAACCTCTCAAGCGGGTTTCCGATCGAGCGCACCGTTCTTGACTCGAAGTCTTCCACGGCCCCCACATAGTCCATAATCTCTTCCCGGAATGGGTCGTAGAGCAGGGCGTTTATTGTGAAGTCCCTTCTCGTAACGTCCTCTTTCTCATCGGCGCTGTAGATTACGCTGTCAGGGTGCCTGCCGTCGGAGTAGCTCAAGTCCTTTCTGAAGGTAGCGACCTCGAACCTGTATTCATCATGAATCACAAGCACGACGCCGAAGCTCGCGCCAACGGGAACTGTGTGTGAGAATATGTCGGTTATTTCATCCGGAGTGGCGCTGGTGGTTATGTCGTACTCTGAGGGCGCTATGTCCAGGAAGGCGTCCCTTATGCATCCGCCCACCATAAACGCCTTATGTCCCCTGGAAACAAGGGACTGCACCACTTCCTTTCCGGCGTCGTAGAGCTCAGATGGCGGGGGTGAGAATTTGAATATATTAGCCATGGTTTGATTTCGGAGTTATTATAGTATATTTCTATAATTTGCCTAACCTCAACAGCGCATCTTAAGAAGAGGAATGGATGGGAACTGAAAAAACCATTGCCCAGCTTTTGGCGAGTCGTGTAAAGCGCTACGGCTCCAGGATGGCCTTTCAGGTCAAGGATGGCTGGAGCTGGAAGCAGCTTACATGGCTCGATTTAGACCACGACGTCAAGAGCACCGCCGCGTTTTTAATGAGCATGGGGTTTGAGCGGGGGGACAGGGTGCTCGTACTGTACCCGAACAGGAAAGAAGTGCTCTGGACGGAGTTCGCGGTTTCTCTTCTTGGAGGGGTGAGCATTTCCCTCTCCGAGGAGGATTTGCCCGAGTATATTGAAGAGGTGGCCAGGCGGTGGGGGGTAAAGCTTATATTTTCAGGGGACGGCGAGCACCTCGAGAAGATAAAAGAGGTCTCCTCTAGGCTTCCTGAGCTAAAGAAGATAGTCGTTTACACAGCTGAGCCTATTAGGGCCGATGGAGGGGTCGTTGCGTTCAGCACGCTGATGAAGCTGGGCTCCGTCAAGCGCAGGAGCCTCGGCGATGAGCTTAACCTTTTTGCCCAGGGGATAGAGCCCGGCTTTGAAGCCAGCATATTTATACACCCCAACGGCAACGGTGGGGTTTCGGCCACGAGGCTTACACACGGCGATCTTCTCGCCGCAATTGAGGAGGCTTCAGAGAAGCTTTCGTTCCTGGGGGAAGGGGGACAGGCGTTTTCACACCTGCCTTCGGCGTGTCCCTTCTCGAGGTTTGTCAACTACATCGTTATATACATGGGTCTTAGAGTCTCTGTTGCAGAAACTAGAGAGGATTTTTATGAAGACGTGCTGGAGCTCAAGCCCACGGTTATCTTTAAAACGAAAAGGGGACTCAAGGATGTCGTATCCACAATTCTCCTAAACGGGCACGCCGAGCCTTCGGGCGTGGAGCTTAAGCGCGCTCTGGGGGGAAGGGTCGCACACATCGTCACCGACTTCGAGCCGGGGGAGGACTTATTGGCGCTGTTCACAAAGGCGGGGATAACGATTACAGTACTAGGGGAGTTTGCGGCGCTTCTGGATTAATCTTCCACATCTTCTACAATGCAGCCGGCCCTGCCCCTGTGAAGGGTTATCATCACGGTGTCTCCCTTGAGTAGCTGGTCGATTTTTGTTACCACCACTCCTGAAGGGGTTTTCTGAGTGATGCTGTAGCCCCTTTCAAGAACCTTAAGGGGACTCAAAGCCTCCAGTGTTGAAGAGAGTGACCTGAGCTCTGTATCTATGCGGTCGACCTTATTCTCCATCGTTCTGGCGAGTTCCCCTTCGAGCCGGTTGAGGTCTCTAGCGGCTAGCTCAGTGGTGTTTTTGAGCGCAGAAGCGGCCCTGTCCCGTAAGGTGTGAAGCTCGGAGACGAGCTCGGCCTTTTCCCTTACGGCCAGCTCCGCCGCCATCGAGGGGGTTGCCGCGCGCACGTCGGCCACGAGGTCTGCAATGGTGATGTCTATTTCATGTCCCACGGCCGATATTACGGGCACCGGCGAGGCGGCGATTTCCCTAGCCACAATTTCCTCGTTGAACGCCCACAGGTCTTCTTTCGACCCCCCTCCTCTGGCAAGTATTATCAGATCCACTTCTTCAACCCCGTATAGCCTCCTCAGAGCCTCCGTAAGCTCCCTCGGGGCTTCCTCTCCCTGCACCCGCGCAGGGCAGATCAGAACCCCGATCCCCGGAAACCTCCTTCCCAGTATTTTAATAATGTCCTTTATCGCTGCCCCCGATGGGGAAGTCACCACCCCCAGGGTCTCGGGCAGGAGCGGGAGGGGGCGCTTTCTCGCCTCATCAAACAATCCCTCGGCCAGGAGCTTTTCCTTGAGCTGCTCGAGAGCCATCGCTTCGGCGCCGACACCCTTGGGCTCTATGTATGTGCACGTTAGCTGGTACCTCCCCTGCTTTTCGTACACACCGACCTGACCGCAGCAGATCACCTCCGTGCCGTTCTCGGGAAGGAACTTTATGTGCCTGTTATCCGATTTGAAGCATACACACGAGATCTGAGCTTCGCTGTCCTTGAGGGAGAAATACCAGTGGCCGCTCGAATAGCTGTCTTTGAAGTTGGAGATCTCGCCTTCCACCCAGGTGTAATCCCCGCCGAACTCAAGCTCAATCGTGTCCTTAATCTGCTCTGTTAGCTGCCCCACGGTTAAAATTCGTTTCTTGAGGAGGTTCAAAAATGACGGGTAGTTGTCCATAGATTAAGTATCTGAGATGTCGGGGGTGTAGTCAAGCGTGTTTTTTGCGTCGGGATTTGTAACAGTACTTAGTGTGCCGCTTTCATAAGAAGCTACGCTCCCGACCCGCCCTAATGCGCTCCATATGCACTTGCCTCAGACTGCCCTATAGCGCTTGAAGGAAAGGCCGGTTACCTCGGTAGCAGCAGCTTGCGGAGCTTGAAAGTCGTATATAAACGCCGTGAGATTCACTTCCCTGCGGCGTGTTCACGCCTCAGCAGGTCAAAAACCGTTTTAACGGGGTTGAATGTGCTCAAAGGAACCTCTACAAACAGCGTGTTCCAATTCCCCATCCCTCCATTCCACAGGCCCGGCAGCTCCAGGGCTTTGACCTGCGCGCCGTCCGTAGTCTTTGTTGATATTATGTGCCGGGTGCCGTCTCGATAGTCGTTC
Organism: Candidatus Dadabacteria bacterium; assembly: GCA_022564935.1. Taxonomy (GTDB): domain Bacteria; phylum Desulfobacterota_D; class UBA1144; order Nemesobacterales; family JADFKM01; genus JADFKM01. Next base: position 20,692 of record JADFKM010000019.1, on the reverse strand, counting down.
AGGTCGAATAAGCGGCCCCTAAAGTCTTTCAGTCCGCAAACAATATCGACGGGGTTGAAATGAGTGCTTTGCTCCCACACTCGCCTCTGAGAGGGAGATGACATATCCACCTCGGCTGATTCCACAATCTGAAGGGAGAGGTTTCCCTCTGAGTCCCGCACCCAGAACGGCCCTCCTCCGGGCTCCCCTTCATGCTTTACCACGCCGCACACCCTGAGGGGTCTGTGCAGCTTCGTTGTTAGGTATTGCGCCCTTTGCTTTGCGGGGCTTGATAGTATCTCCCGGGGCAGGGGGCTGGAAAGCTCGTCCGAGCAGAAAACGGCGGCCTCATTTAAGGTTTCCTCGTCGATGTCTTTGCCAGTCAGGGCTTCGAGAAAACCGAAGGCCTTGTCCTGAACCTCTATCAGCATGCCTCCAAGGGCTTTCTTGTACCTGCACTCGGTGCCCTTGAGCCCGTCGGGGGCGGTGTTGTCGATGTTTTTGATAAACACTATGTCGCCTTCGGTATCATTCAGGTTTTGGAGCAAAGCTCCATGTCCTCCCGGCCTGAACTGTATTCGCCCTGAATTATCCCTGAGAGGGATGTCGTCTGAGTCTAGAGTTATGGTGTCTGTTGAAGGGTGCTGTGTGGAAAAGGTGATGAGCGGCTCTGTCCCCTCTTCTTTCAACCTGCCGCATGCCGGTGTTGTGTGCTCCTTTATAATTTGTTCGTGCGGGGGGGAGACTGTGAAATGTATGCGCGCGGTTCCCTTGGAGTCCTTGGTGTATAGGGCGGCTTCTGTGAGGTGCTCTTCGAACGCCGAGCGGGCCCCGTCGGGGTAGAGGTGGAATTTTACAAGCCCCTTCGGCAGATTGCCGTAGCCAAGCCCCCGGGGGTTAAGTATGCTGTCTATCACAACGTCCCACCTAGAGTTCTGTATTTCCGATTCCAGATCCAGGCCTGTTGTGGCCATAGCTGCTTTGAGCTCTTCAAAAAAAGGTAATTTCCTGATTCCCCCTGAGAGCATGCCGAGGTCTGAGTCCTCTAAAAGCTCTTTATTAACACAGTCGGGGTCTTGGTTTCGAAGCTTCTGTAGAAGGGAGTATAGGGGTTCGAACATGCGGCTTGCAACCCCGGAAGCGGGCACGAATTTCATTGCCCTCCCATGTGCAGCCGCCTTGTCATATACAGAGCACAACCTATCCAGAGTTTCCTTTTGGATTACCTTAACGCCGTCCCTTACGGTACATGGTTTGTAGAGGGTTACATGGTTAGTCCCTTTTTTGATAAGCTCTATCTGAGCCAGTACTTTCTCTGGAGATAGACCTCTCGCGGTTATCTGCTCTATATCCGCACCCCTCAACAATTTAGCTGCCGCTTCTATCACTCCTCATTTACCCCCGAACACGCTAGGTGATTTGGGAGAGCGCTAATTCCTCAGTCGGGAAAATTTGAAAAACCCTGTCCATCCTGGTAAGCCTGAACATAGTGTACACCGTTTTTTTTACCCCGTAGATTGCCAGCTCTCCCTTCCCTCCAAGCTTTTTTAAGCATGTTACTATTGCGCCCAGGCCGCTGGAATCCACAAATTCGACCCCCTCTAGGTTTAACAGTATCCTCTCGTTCCCTTCACTTATTATATCAGAGATTTGCTCTTTGAACTCTACTGCGTTTTTGGCGTCGAGCCTTTCGGCCATCACCTTAACGATTAAATACCCCGCGTAATTCCTTGTTTCTAACAACATGATATTTCCTCCTGAAAATTGTTGCCGTTATGTCGCCTGATAGGCACTCAGGCACTCCTCAATTATTTTCAAAAGCTTTTGCTTGTTTGCAAACCTTCGGCCCGCTCTAAATCTTCTCAATTGCTAGAAGCGATATGTCGTCTTTAAAAGCCAGGCCTCCGTTCCACATAGAGAGCTTGTGTTCTATATCGTTTATCAGCTGCTCAAGGGGTTGATTTTGCAGATTCCGGATTATCTCTATAAGTCTCCTGTCGGTAAATGACTCGCCTGCATCGTTAAGGCACTCGGTAATTCCGTCTGAGTACAAAAGCAACCTATCTCCTTTGTCAAAAGATAACTCGATTTCCTCGTACTCGGCATCAGGGAACATGCCTATCGGGAAGCCTCCCCGTCCTATTATATGAATTTCTCCTGTGAATTTATTGCATATCGGGCTCGGGTGTCCTGCCTGTGCTATCTTTGCCTTCCCATTAAGGGCGTCAATAATCCCCTAAACCATGGTGAAATATTGCATGGCGTCGTCTTTTTGCTGATAAAGCTTGTGTTGAGTTCGTCTATGATCAGCCGTGGAGAGCCGATTTGAGATGTACAGGGGTCGTCGGGGTTTTCTTGTTTCCATAATGAGCTGTTGTACAGATTGGGGGAGAGGGTTTTACTTATCGTGAACGACAGCATTGCAAACGGTATGCCGTGGCCCGCCACATCAAGCAAATAGAAACCCACATGGTGTTCGTCCAGCATAAAGAAGTTGAATATATCCCCTTCCAGGAAGCTTGAGGGGTGGAAAATGGATTGGAACTTCAGGTCGAATATCATTGCCGAGGAGCCCGGCAGGAGGCTTTTCTGCAATTTCGCTGCGGCATCGATGTCGGTTCTGATAATCTCATATGCCTCGGCAAGCTTGTTGTTTCTTTCCTCAGGTAGTGCTCAAGCTGCAAAATCCTTTCCCCTGCCCTTATCCTCACTTTTAATTCTTCCTTGTCGAACGGTTTTCCGATGAAATCGTCCGCTCCGGCCTCCATTCCCTATAATGAGCTGATTTTTTTGATTGTTTGCGGTGAGTAAAATGGTGTAGATGTATCTGTTGAAATTGCCGTTTCTTATTTTATTACACAGATTGAGCTCATCCATCCTTGGCATCATCCAGTCGCTTATTACGAAATTGATCGGCTCCTTTTGCAAAATTTCCAGCGCTTCGATTCCATCGGGGGCTGATACGACTTCATGGCCCCAAAGATGGAGTGCTCTTTTAAGTACAAGACACTCATCCTCGTCGTCGTCGACAATCGATATTCGCATTTTGTGCATATAGTTAGCGTCAAAAGATGTGCCAATTAATCAGTGCCGTTAACATGTCTATTTGCAGGGGAATTGTTACATTTTTATTTGTACTGTAGACACCTCGGACACCGAGATGTCTGAAATCTCGACGGGCATATACATGTGAAAACTAAAGGCTAAAATAGCCGAGTGTGGTATGAACCTCATATAGTGCAAGTATTTAACTGCATAATTCGCGCGGAAATGATTTGAGTGTCCATGTGGCCTTACAAGCTTTTTTCCGGGAGGGAAAGATGGCATTGAGGTATGTATGTCCTGATAAAAAATCGTAGTTACAGGGGGTTATGTAAACGGCACTTTCATGCTAAAATTTATAGGGGGGGGTGAAATAGCGTGTTCGGGGAGACGGAGGTTGGATTTGGCTATATCCATACCGGATTGAGGATTTGGATGTTTGACAGGGATGATATGAATCGGCTCCACTATTATGTCAAGGCCCCTTCCGAGGGTGTGGTTGTGGTAAAGGCGGCATTTCCCATGGAAGTCTCTGGATTCAGCCCTCGGCATACTGCTAAAATGGCGGGTGAGCTGTGCGGCCCGGGGCTGCCGACTATAAGGCTCTGGATGAACTGTTGGTTATTCGTTTCCCTAAATATATGGTTTAATACTAGGCCGAGGAACTTGAATTTTTAAGCCCTTTTGATGTGAAGGCTTTCAATGTCAATATTCACCAATTTTAGGAGTCTGTTCAAAAAAGGCGACCAAACGGAAAAACTCTCTTTCTCACCGCAGTCTGAAATTTCACCTTTCTCCATGGAAGGTTCCCAATATCACCAAGACGTTGGAGCGACGAGCCCCGCCCCGGATGTGAGCATTCTCGATATGGCACCTAAAGATTCGTGGGAGTTAAAGAAAATAAAGGTATGGCAAAAAAACGATGTCATGCTTGGAACCTATCGAGTTCTCGACATTAAGATTGGGGGCATGGGTTATGTATATATAGCTGAGCATATAGGATGGAAGGTTAAAATGGCCATCAAGTGTCCCAATGAGGTCATGCTCTCCAATAAGTCATATTTTGCAAGGGTATTGAGGGAAGCAGATGCATGGATAGGCCTGGGACTTTACCCACATATAGCATATTGCTACTACGTCCGTCAGATAGAGGGAATTCCCAATATATTCATTGAGTACGTAGACGGCGGTAGTCTTAGAGAGTGGATAATAGATAGAAAGTGCTGGGATTTTCGGATCGGACTGGACCTTTGTATTCAGTTTTGTCACGGAATGCATTATGCCCACACCAAGGGGATGGTACACAGGGATATCAAGCCCGAGAACATTCTCATAACCAACGAGGGGATAGTAAAAATAACTGATTTCGGCATAGTGATGTTGGGTGATTCAGACGATATTTCAGATGACGTTGTCGATGCCCCATCTCTTGGGCGAGGGGGGGAGGAGAGCACTCGTTTAACCGCGATCGGAGCTATCATGGGTTCTCCATCCTACATGTCCCCCGAGCAGTGGGAAGACTCTCGCAGCGTTGATCACAGGGCCGACATATATTCATTCGGTGTGTGTATGTATGAGATGTTCTGCGCCCAAAGGCCGTTCAAAAAAACTGCAATAGACGCAAAGGATATGGGGGATAGACCCGCCGAGCCCCAGGAGCTCAGGAGTGATTTGCCTCCGGGGCTGGCCGAGTTACTTAAGCGCTGTGTCGAATTTGATCCTGACCGGCGTTACAAGTCCTTCAGTGAAGTGGGCGAAGAACTGATCTCGATTTACCATGATATCTTCAAAGAAGACCCGATCCATAAAACCGTTACCGAAATTGGGTTAAAGGCCGGCAGTTTGAATAATAGGGCGGTTTCGTATATGGAGGTAGGCAGGGAAGACGAGGCTGTGAGTTTGTGGGAGCAATCCTTAAGGGAAGACCCGCAGCATCTGGAGACAATATTCAACTACGGTTATTTGAAGTGGCAGAACCTGATGCACTCAGACGGGGCTTTTATTACAAAGCTGCGTGAGCTTGAAAATGCGTGGGGTTCATCTGCGGATTATTGGAGGCTCCTAGCTTGGATGTATCTTGAGATGGGAGACTTTGAATCTGTACAGAAAATACAGAATTCATCATATCACGTCAGCGACCCGGCGTTTCACAGAGCTGTTGAGTCCTACCGCAAGCCGTTGTTAAAGGCCTCGCGCATTATTAAGGGGAGTAACTGGAGCGTGGAGACAATAACCTCCTTGGCCATGTTCCGGGACGGGAGAAACGTGATTACCGGCAGTAAAGACGGCAAGGTAAGGCTATGGGATATTACAAACGGCAAGCTGTTAAGAACCTTTGAGGGCCATGACGATGAAGTAAATTCGGTCAGCGTTTCTCCTAAAGGCAGCCATGCTTTGTCGGGGAGTGGAGATAGCACTTCAATAGTGTGGGACCTTGCTACAAGACGGCTTCTTACGAGACTCGACGATAACAATCAATCCATAACTTGCGTGAGGTTTTCTCCGAACGGAAAGCATGTCGCGCTGAGTTGCACAGATTCCACGATAGTGTTATGGAACGTGACCGGGGAAAAGCTCATACACAGCTTTGAGGGCCATAAGGGCGCTGTATTTTCATTGTGTTTTTCACCTGACGGAAGGTACTTAGCATCCGGCAGCGCGGATAATTCAATAAGGGTTTGGGACCTGAAAAGCGGGAGGCTGAGCTATCGTCTCCTCGGCCACGACGATGATGTCTATGACTTATGCTATTCACCCGACGGCCGCTACATTCTCTCCGGGAGCGGTGACCAAACCATTCGTCTTTGGGATGTGGAGGGCGAAACCGAAGCTCGTAGGTACAAAGGGCACAGTAATGCCGTAAGCTGCGTTGATTTCTCAGCTGATGGACAGTATGCGGTGTCCGGGGGATGGGATAAGACTGTGAGGATGTGGAAAGTTGCAACGGGCCTCAACACCTGGCACCAGGCACACAATGGGAAAATCACCTCGGTGAAGTTTTTCTCAGGCGACAGGAAGGTGCTATCTAGCTGTGGGGAAGGGAACATTGTGATATGGGACGTGAATTTTCCGGAAAGGATAGGGGAAAATGTCCATCCCTACCCTCTCATATGCAAGGTCAGGACCGTCGCAAAGCTCGGTCGGGAGATGGAGAAAGTAAAGAGCATAATTGCCGCGGCTAAGGTGGAGATCAAGAATGGGCACTTCCATAAAGCTTACACTCTACTTAAGGAGGGTCAGCAGGTGCCGGGTTATGAAAGGGACAAGGGGTTTGTGGACCTTGTCAACCTTTGCGCTTCATGGGGCAATGCAAAGCGTAAAGCATTAAAGAGCGCATGGCAGCTGAAAACCCTCCAAGGACACTCCGATTGGATCACTGCCATTTGTTTTTCTCCAAGTATACGTCACGTTCTATCGGGGGGTTGGGATAAAACGGTAAGGTTATGGGATGTTTCCAAGGGGCAGCTGCTGAAATGCTATGATGAAACAACCTGGTCTGGGGGCCAGTCGTTCAATGTGCAGTCCCTGCAGTTTTCTTCGAACGGTCGTTACGCCATCTCGGGAAGCTGGGATAAAAAAATAAGGCTATGGGAAGTAATGACGGGGCATGAACTGAGAGTTTTCAGCGGTCATACCGGATACGTTACATCCGTAAGTTATTCGAAAAACAACCGATATGTCCTTTCCGGAAGCACGGATAAGACCGTTAGGCTTTGGCAGGTTTCGACCGGAAAAGAGGTTAGGATGTTCGAAGGTCACAGGGACATTGTATATTCCGTGGGTTTTTCTCCCGATAACAGGTATGCGATTTCTTCAGGCGACGATAATACCATTAAGATGTGGGACATAGTGGACAATAAGCTCGTTCAAAGTTTTGAAGGTCACTACAACACCGTGTTCACAACCAGTTTTTCTCCAGATGGGCAATCGATAATTTCGGGAAGTGAGGACGGGACCATCAGATTGTGGGATGTGAACAAGGGGCTTGAGGTGCGCAGATTTCAGGGTCATTCCAGCTCTATATCCTCGGTTTGTTTTTCTCCAGACGGCAGGTTTATATTATCCGGCAGCAAGGACAGCACCTTGAGGCTTTGGCAGGTCTCAAGCGGCAAAGAAGTTAGGAGGTTTGAGGGACACACAGGCTGGATCACTTGTGTGCAATTCTCGGGCGACGGCCGTTACGCTGTCTCAGGGGGCTGGGATAACAACATCATTCTATGGGAGTTTGACTGGGAATGGGAAATGTAACATACAGAAGGTGCGTCGAAATTAACTGGTTAATACCACACACACCGGCTTTTCATTGGCGCAAATAAATATAAGCCGGGGTGGAATGATATGAATATTTTCAAGAAGATTTTTAAAGTGGAACAAGCCCCTAAAGATGAATTGGTGTACGGGGCTACCGATGTTGGAATGGTTAGGGTTAAGAATGAGGACGTATACAAGCTTGTCCCTGAAAAGGGCGTATATATTCTGGCCGACGGCATGGGCGGCCACAACGCTGGAGAGGTTGCAAGCAGCAGGGCCGTTGATCTATTATGTGAGTACTTCAGCACATCCCGTCTTACGGATATGACAAAAAATCCCGAGAAAATCAGAGAGGAAATGAGCAACGCCATCAAAGAAGCTCATGATAAGATTGTTCAGCTTGCGCGAACAAAACAGGATTACAGGGGCATGGGAACTACAGCTGTAGTGGTGTTTACAAGAAATCGCTTTCTACATATCTGTCATGTCGGAGATTCGAGAGTCTACGTAATAAACGAATCTGGAATAAGCCAGGTAACCAACGACCACTCAAGCGTCGGAGACCTTGTCAGGGCCGGAAAGATATCAGTAGAAGAAGCCAGGACGAGTCCGCTTAGAAGCCAGATAAACCAGGCCATAGGCGCCCCTTTTGTTATTGCCCCCGAATACAACAGGGAGCCCGTTTCGGAGTCCGATATTGTGCTGATGTGCTCCGACGGTCTTTGGGATATGTTGAGCGATGAGGAAATTCATTCTGTAGTTCTTGACGGAGAGACTCTGGAGGATATGGGAAATGAGCTCATAAGGAGAGCGAATGAGGTTGGAGGCGAGGACAACATTACAGTTGTCCTGATACAGGGCGAGAAGCTCGTTGAGTAAGGGTCGTGTTGACTGACTTGTCCTTTGGCTAGGGAGATAAGTTGGGTGGTTCGCTCCCGTATTCATTGAGGCGTGATAAAATCTGTTTCCCTCATCTTTACCGAGCGCATTCCTTGACCGGTAGATTTTCCCATCGAGCCCCTCTATACAGTTCATTATTCCTTCGGTATCCCTTTCTCCAAACAAACCGAGGCCACCTGCCTCATAGAGTTTTATCTCCGCCGGGCCTACTTTTTATCGATGTTAATTCCTTCCTACTCCCTGCATTTGCGACCCTGGAATTCCCCGTGCGTTCCCGTTGCGGTCGATGGGGCTTTATTTGACTACTAATCAATCATTATTCAAGCTGTTTACAGCGTCGGGGGGGGGGAGCGCAGGGAGAGGAAGGCTCCTTGCGTTGTCATGTTGTGCAATGATTGACAAAAAGCCCGTTATAGGCATAAGCGCTGACATAAAAACAGTAGATGGTGAGATGAGCTTCGTCATGGACACCGTTTACGCCGATGCGGTTGCCGGATACGGCGGCCTGCCCCTCTTTATACCCTCCTTGGCTGGAGCGGAAGGGACACTCCTTGATATCGTAGGGGCCGTTGACGGCCTTCTAGTTCCCGGAGGAAGGGATATGGACCCGGCTTTTTACAATGAGCAGCCCCGCCCCGGGCTTCGGCTGATGGACGCAGGGCGGACAAAAGCGGAGTTGTGCATAATGGACGAGGCCCTAAAGCTGCATAAGCCCGTACTCGGCATATGCAACGGGATGCAGCTTATAAACGTGTTTTTCGGAGGCACCCTGTACCAGGACATACCGTCTCAGCTACCCGACGCCCTTGACCATGAGGGCGGTGCCGTACACGCTGTGGAGGTGTGTCGAGGCACCCTCCTTTATACAGTCCTCGACACGGAGGAGTTCTCCCTCAAGAGCCATCACCACCAGAGTGTAAAGGACGTGGGCAAAGGGCTGAGGGTAGCGGCGCTGGCGCCCGACGGCGTTACAGAAGCTATAGAGGGCGACGAGGGGTTTGAAACGTTTGTGCTTGGGGTGCAGTGGCATCCTGAAAGGGATGATAACGAGCTGTCGAAGCGCCTTTTCGAAGCGTTTATTTATGAGTGCGCCGGTGGATTGGGTTCCTCTACCCGATACGGCATGAAGTAACCGGTGTTTCTAGGGGCGGGTGTGTTGCAGGCCGCCTCTGAGGTCTCATTTTTACAAATAAACGTATTATTAGGAGTCAAGTCCTACAGTTGCCTTCATTGTGGTATTATTTTCACTAAGTGCTTTGAGTTGTTAGGAGATTCCCGCTGGGGATAACCATCATGAAAAAAGTCGGGCTCTCCCCCGTCATAGAGGATTACTTAAAAACCGTCTTCCACCTCCTCAAGGAAAAGGGCAAGGCCAATACCAACGACCTTGCAAAGACCTTGGGGGTGTCGCCTCCCACTATAACCCAGATGATAAAGAAGCTGGCCGAGCTGAGACTGGTAAAGCATGTCCCGTACAAGGGGTTTGTGCTGAGCACTGCCGGCGAGAAGATAGCCATCGAAATAATACGCCACCACCGCCTTGTCGAGCAATACCTGCACGAGGCCCTTGGAGTTCCCTGGGACAAGGTGCATGAGGAAGCCGAGAAGTGGGAGCACTTCATATCCGAGGACGTCGAGCGGCGCATGGACGAAGTATTGAACCACCCTACACGCGACCCACACGGCTCTCCCATACCCTCCGAGGAGCTTGTTATTGAGAACGAGGAGCTGGTTCTGATGTCTGAGCTGGACGTTGGAGGAAAGGGCGTGGTGCGCGAGGTGCCGGACGAAGACCCCGAGCTTTTGAACTACCTTGAGGGCATGAGGCTCACTCCCAACACGATGTTTGAAGTCAAAAGGCGTGAGCCGTACGGAGGCCCGATCGTTGTCTCGGTGGATGGGCAAACCTTTACCGTGGGTCTCGAAGCCGCTTCTCAGATCAGGGTGAAGCAGGTGGTGGGGGGATGAGCCATGAGTGGTATCTGCCTTTTCCCCGGATGTAAAGGGCTGCTTAATATACTTAGCCGCTGATGTTCCCTTTGCGATTTCAGCCGTACTTATTTACAGCCTTCTTAATGGCCGGAGCAGCCTTCATCAGGTCTTCGGGTTTCATTACCGGAATGATTTCGACGCTGGCATTGAATGCTAGGAACAAAGGCTCGGCCACAGCGGGTAGTTGCGAAGGGTCCTGCATGTCGATGAAAAAGAAAGCCGCCCTCTTCCCGTTTTGAGCAAGGAAATAGGCAGCCTCGGGCTTCAGTTCTTCGATGATTGAGTTAAAAGTTTTGGGAAGGCTTCCGTCTTTAATTCCTGCATTGCCCTCCTCTACGGGGATTTCAGCTTTTAGCAAACACCTCATGATAAACCTCCAGACTGTTGATTTACATGTCCCACTTTGTAAAAACATACCGTTGAGACAAATGGCAAACCATTACAACTTTGTTCTAATTAATTTCTCAGGGAAAAAGCTTAGCTTTGCCGATAATATTTTTTATAAAGTTCCAACTTAACGCATTTACATCTAATCACTGAATCCGAAACCTCTTCTGCTCTTCTTCGCTCCACAGCCACCACGGCTTCTCGAAGTAAAAGTCCGCTTCCGACTTGTCCATGAACGCGTGGCCACCCCTGTAGTAGTCCTCGAACGAGTCTTTGAGCTCCTGTTTGTACGCTTCGTAGGCCGCTTTGAGCTCAGGGTCGATTATGTAATAGTCTTTCTTCTTATCGGACTGGTCGATAAATTTCTTATACGCATCCAAGGGCTCCCAACCCGCCTGTTGAAAGATTACTCTGCCTCCGTATTTGTTATAGAGGGCTTTATTGATTTTCCACTGCAGGATGAACTGCCTCGAAACCTGTCGTTCCACAGCAAGTGTTTCGGATTTCCTTTTTGCCCTCTGCTTTGCAAAAGCCTTTAGCTCATCGAGAATTTCAAGCTGTTTTTTAATCTCTTCTTTTCGCTCGGCGCTCAGGTCTGCGGATTTCAATTCCCGCTTAAGCTGCGCCCTCCGCTCTTCACTTTCTTCTCGCTGCTTTGCCGAAAGTCGGTTCATGGCCTGGTTAAACTCTTCGATCTGGTCGTCGGTGACCCCGATGTTGGATTTTTCAACGAACTCGTCCCACATGGCCTTCTGTATCCATCCCGAAAGCTGCTTGGTTCTGTAGTCCTTGAGCCACTCTGTGTACTGTTCATCGGACTGCTCCGATCTCATTTTTTTTCGGAGGCTCTTCTCCGGCTCCAGCTGCTCGGGAAATATTTGTTGTGAGTATGCCGTGGCGACAAGAGTACTGTGGCTTGGGTTGTTCTCTTGAGCCGGCGATTGGGCGGGGTATGAGAGATAAAAAAGCGGTATCGCCGCAAAGATTACAAGCGTGCGCATTATGGGGTCTCCTGAGAAATGAGGGCGATGAATCAGGTTGTATTATAGAATACTAAGAAAGGAGGAATATTCTATCGGCTTTTCTCGCCGTCCCACTCAAACGACACGAATTAATACATGAGCGCTTGATATCCTTGCCGGTAAAATTGAGGGGTACCCGGATGGTGAAAGCAAACATTGGAGGAACCTGTGCCCTCAAACGTGGTGAAAATGATGTTGCCTGATCCTCTAGGGACGGCTATAACCATTGTTAGTCATAGCAGGTAAAATTAACTCACCTTGAATGTGATAAGGATTGTAGGCGCCAGGCAGCACAATCTTAAAAACATAAACATCGACGTGCCCAGGGGGAAGTTCGTCGTAGTCACGGGGGTGAGCGGCTCGGGGAAGTCCTCGCTTGCCTTCGACACCATCTTCGCCGAGGGGCAGAGGCGCTACATGGAGTCCCTCTCCTCATATGCCAGGCAGTTCGTCGAGAAGATGGACAAGCCCGATGTGGACTCCATAGAGGGTCTCTCGCCATCGGTTTCGGTTGACCAGAAGTCGTTTCTGAGGAATCCCCGCTCCACCGTTGGGACGATTACGGAGATTTATGACTTCATGCGCCTCCTCTTTGCGCGCCTCGGCACCCCGTACTGCTACAGATGCGGGAGCGCAATCCAGCCGCAGAGGGTAGAAGGGATGGTCAAGCGTGTTCTACAGCTCGGAGAGGGGCAGCGCGCGAGTGTGTTCTCACCCATTGTCCGGGGCAGGAAAGGGCAGTATAAAAAAGAGCTTGAAGAGCTGAGGGCGCAGGGTTTTCTGAGGGTAAAGATCGACGGCGAGCTTTACGACCTTGATGAAGAGATAGATATCGACAGGCAGAAAAAACACACCATTGAGCTCCTCGTGGACGTGATCGTCCTCAAGGGCGCCCCTTCCGCTTCAAGGGTTGATGAGTCGTTGAGGCTGGCCTTGAAGCGCTCCGGCGGGACGGTGAGGGTGGAATCGAGCGGCGGGGATGACATCACTTTCAGCGAGAAATTCGCCTGCACTAACTGCGACGTCAGCTACCCTGAAATCTCACCCAGGCTCTTTTCGTTCAACAGCCCATACGGGGCCTGTCGGAACTGCCAGGGACTTGGGACGAGCTCGTATTTCGATCCGGAGCTTATAGTCGAGAGCTGGGACAAATCGATCGATCAGGGAGCCATAATCCCATGGAGGAACTCTACGTATTTTAAAAGGGTTATCAATGCCGTTTCAAGACACTTCGACTTTGATTTGAGCACGCCGCTTAAAAAGCTCCCCAAACGTATTAGAAGGGTGCTGATGCACGGCTCCGGGAGCGAGGCGGTCACATTCAGCTATCAGACCGCACGCTACAAAGACACTTACACCGACACGTTTCCGGGCATAGTGGGGATTTTAACCCAATGGTACGAGGAGACGGACTCACGCAAGGTAAGGGAGACGCTCGGAAAATACATGCGCACCGATGTCTGCCCGGAATGTCGAGGCTCGCGTCTGAGAAAGGAGAGCATGTCCGTGAGGGTGGGGGGAAAATCGATCTACGACATATCCGTTATGGACGTTGCCCGGTGCGGACAGTTTTTCAAAGGGCTGCGCTTCGAAGGGACTGCGGCCGAGGTTGCCGGGAGGGTGCTTAAAGAGATACGGAGCAGGCTGGAGTTCCTTGAGGGCGTTGGCCTCAGCTACCTCACCCTCGAGCGGGCCGCTCCGACGCTTTCCGGGGGCGAGGCGCAGCGCATACGCCTGGCCACGCAGGTCGGCTCTAAGCTCACGGGGGTGACTTATGTGCTGGATGAGCCCACAATCGGTCTCCACCCGCGCGACAACAAAATGCTTATCGATACCCTTTATGCCCTCAGGGACAGCGGCAACTCTGTCATCGTCGTCGAGCACGACGCCGACACAATAAGGAGCGCCGACTACGTGCTCGACCTCGGCCCCGGTGCGGGTGAGCTTGGGGGAGAAGTGGTTTCGATGGGAACGGTGAGTGAGATCATAAAGGATGAGAACTCCCTGACGGGAAGGTATCTCTCAGGGGCTTTATCAATTCCAGTGACTTGCCCGCGCCGAAGCCCCGAGGGTTACCTCACCGTCAAGCGGGCGTCTGGGAACAACCTGAAAGGGATGGACGTCTCCATACCCCTCGGACTCTTCACCTGCGTTACCGGGGTTTCCGGCTCAGGCAAAAGCACCCTTATCGTAGATACGCTGTATGCGGAGCTTGCAAACCGGCTCTACGGCGCAAAGAGGAAGGTTTGCGGGCATAGCGGGATCGTCGGCGCGCAGGAGATCGACAAGGTAATCAATGTCGACCAATCGCCCATCGGGCGCACGCCCCGCTCCAACCCCGCCACGTACACGGGCATTTTCACTCCCTTAAGACAGCTGTTTGCGATGCTGCCCACCTCGAAAATGAGGGGGTACAATCCGGGGAGGTTCAGCTTCAACGTCGAGGCCGGCAGGTGCGCGGGGTGCAGGGGAGACGGGGTCAAAAAGATCGAGATGCACTTCTTATCCGACGTGTACGTGAGGTGCGAGGAGTGTGGCGCTAAGAGATACAACTCCGAGACCCTCGAGGTGAGGTACAGGGGAAAGAGCATCGCCGATGTGCTTGATATGACGGTGAGCGAGGCGTGTGTTTTTTTTGAGAACGTCCCCCACTTAAGCTCCAAGCTGGAGGTGCTTCGCAACGTCGGGCTCGACTACGTAAGGCTCGGCCAGCCGGCCACGACGCTTTCGGGCGGCGAGGCTCAGAGGATTAAGCTGGGTAAGGAGCTGTCGAAACGCTCCACGGGGAAAACCCTATACATACTGGACGAGCCCACCATAGGGCTTCATTTCGACGACGTATTGAAGCTGCTCGGCGTGATTGAGCGGATGAGGGATTTGGGCAACACCGTGGTAGTAATCGAGCACAACGTCGAAGTGATCAAGACTGCGGACTATGTGATAGACCTCGGCCCCGAGGGCGGGGAGGACGGCGGGAGGGTTATTGCCTGCGGGACCCCTGAAGAGGTGGCACGGACCGAGGGCTCGTACACGGGCATGTTCTTACGAAGGGTACTGGATTGCCGAGCCGATACGAGGAATTGACGCCTTGGATTTCATTCAATCGATAGCGCTTGGGGTTATTCAGGGTATCACAGAAATACTCCCCATCAGCAGCACCGCCCATCTCGTGCTTGTGCCCTGGTTTTTTTCCTGGTACGACCCGGGTCTTCCCCACAACGTGGCGCTTCACATGGGGACACTTGCCTCCATCCTTTATTATTTCCGGCTGGAATGGGCAGGGATTGCGAGAGAGTTTTTTCGCGGGGCGCTAGAGGGCAGCTTCGCTTCCTATCCGCAGGGCAGGCTGGGGACGTACATCATTGCAGCCAGCGTACCCGGAGCGCTCGTGGGTCTTGTGCTCGAGAGATGGGCAAGCGGTACCCTCAGGCAGCCCATTGTTATAGCGGGAGCTCTCGCCCTTTTCGGGATTGTCCTTTTTGCCGCCGACAGGCTTCCGGGCAGGGTCAAATCCGTAGGGGAGATAGCCCTCGTAGACAGTATTGTAATCGGGGCGTTTCAGGCGATTGCCATTGTGCCCGGCGTTTCGCGCTCCGGCATTGCCATTACCGGGGGGCTTCTGAGGCGGTACAAAAGGGATGAGGCGGCCAGGTTCTCATTTCTTATATCGGCTCCCATAGTAGCCGGGGCGGGGGCGCTGGAGGCCAGGCACCTGGATTTCTCGACAGCTCTCAGCCCCGAGTTTCTCTCCGGGGTGCTTGCATCGGCGGTGTTCGGATACCTGAGCATAAGGTTCCTTTTAAAGTACGTTCAGGGCAGGAGCTACACTGTGTTTGTGGTCTACCGCCTGGCGCTGGCCGCTGTGATTATTTCGTTCTATTTTGCAAGGGGTTGAGTGAGCGAAGAAGTCCCGGTGTGTTTAGCGTTAGGTCTTTATCGGTTTCTGCTTGTGCTTATATGCCTCGGCAAACCAACGCTGGGTGCCGGAGGGTTTAAAAACCAGGCGCGTGCATTATTAAAGGCTGTTAAAGGCGCAACGTAGCTCCGGCACTAGGCATTGTGTATAGGGGCATTGTGGGTAGAGAGGCACACATTCGGTTGATGCGGAGCATGGCGTTATGCGGTCACCACACGGTTCCTGCCGGTTTCCTTTGCCTCGTAAAGAGCATTGTCGGCCGCGTTGATGACGTCTTTGGGTGACTTAAGTTTACTTGAGCTCCCGGCGAGCCCGACGCTTAACGTCACATTTACGGTCTGAGATTCCCCCTTTTTCTTTCCCCTTCCCTTTTTGGAGCTCTTTTTACGCGCTGAGGCCGGTGAGCGAAGGTGAAATGCCTTGTTTGCGATCTCCCCGCAGAGGGATTCCATAAATCTATACAGGTCTTCGCCGTACTGCCTCCTGAATATGATGGTGAACTCTTCGCCTCCATACCTGTACACTTCGGCTCCGGAGTTTGTGCTAAGGAATTGGGCCACAAACCTGAGCACGTCGTCTCCTGCGGCGTGACCGTATGTGTCGTTAAAGTCTTTAAAATGGTCGATGTCGGCCATAGCGATGGAGTATTTCCCGCCGACCGAGCGGAGCGCTTCGTTGAAAGCCCGCCGGTTGTGAATCCCGGTCAAGTCGTCGATATATATCTTTTGCCAGTACAGAAGGTACAGGCAATATAAAAGCAGGGCTGAGATTGCCAGGTGGCTAAACGACGTGTGAATCAGGTTCCAAGGGGAAAGCGAGCTTGAGCCGGCAAGGTGGTTGAGGTTCACGAACAGGGGTATTAGCGAAAATACGATTGCCCAGATAAAAGCTCTTATGGATAGGTCTCCGGGTATGATGGCTGCAAGGAGGAAAGCTCCCGCGGCGATAAGGCTGCTTTGGGGGAGATAAAAGGGCTCGAACGTGGGCATGAAGCTCCACTTTAGGATTTCCTCAGGGATGTGATTTCCATATTTCATTCCAAAATGCATTAAGCCAATGGGACAAATAACAATAGCAAGCTGCAGGAGACCCCTTTTGCCCAGCTTTTTCCCTTCTCCCGAAATAAACAGGAGCGCCAAGCTGAGTGGGACGGTAATGCTGAGGACTTCTGCCGCCAGGGATTTTGTGGTCGTGAAATACAGGATAAAATAGGGTTCTTTCAGGGAAGCGTAGCCTGTCGCGAGGAGTAGGGCTGAGAAAAAGATCCTCGATTGATTCAGCCTTAAGCCAAAGAAAGCTACGAGTAGAAACAACACATACGGGGCGTTTGTGATGATGTTGTAGACTTCTCTATTGTTCTCGTAAGGGGGCAGAGCGGGGTTGAGGACTAAAACTGCCGCGGGCACGAGCGAGATGATCAAAAGTGTCAGGATTTGGTGTGCTTTCAAACCTACTCCTCTGTGCAGGCAACGGTATGAGTTTTGAACTGTTAGTGGGAACTATCAACGAATACAGTGAATTTCTTGGCCTTGTATGAGCTTTCTGTAATACTGTGCTTTAGCGCTGAACTCGGTAAAGATTTCATTGTTTTTTCTTTTCCCGGCGCCTTTAGCGATGATGTTTGATTTCCTGATGATCTCGGTCAATATCGCCCATCTTGTCTCGACTGTATCGTAGCTTTCACTAAATCCCCCGGCGAACTCCCCGGGGTTATGGATGTGCTTCTCGAGGGCGCGTACCCTCCAGCGGTCCATACCCCACAGCTTGCGCGAAAGCTGGTCGCTGCGGCCTCCGTATTTAATTATAAGTCTTTCCGGGACGAGGCCTATGTAGTATTTTTTTGATATCCTGAGCCAAAGGTCGTAGTCTTCGCATACGGGAAAACCCTCGTCGAAGAGGCCCACATCCTCGAAAACCGATCTGTGTATCATTACCGCGGAGGGGCTTACGAGAGATAGAGGCAAAAGGCTATTGAATATCCACCCCCCCTGTTTCCGGTGCTTTTTACGAGCATTTACCCTCCTAGAGCCCCTGATCCAAATCTCTTCGGTCTGCGATATTAAGACCGATGGATTCTCTGTATGATACCTTACCTGAGCCTCCAGTTTTTTTGGGAGCCACTCGTCATCGGAGTCCAGAAATGCCAGCCATTCCCCACGCGATGCCCTTATGCCGGAGTTTCTAGCGTGAGACACACCGCCGTTGCGCTTCGAGATGACCCTGATGCCGTTATAAAGATCGAGAACATGCGCCGAGTAGTCAGTAGAGCCGTCGTCCACAACAATGACTTCGGCGGGCGGGCGGGTTTGGGCGAGAGCGGAGTCTATGGCCCTCGAAACCACCGATGAGCGGTTAAAAGTGGGTATTATGACACAGATTTTCATTGGGGCTGTATCACGACACCTCCTTGATTGACCATTCTAGGGTGCTGCCGCCGAGGAAGGGGACGACCCCGCCGCAGGTTTTGGGTATGGTAAAGGGCTTTTTCTCCAGTACGACCGTTTTGGGCGGGGGGTCGATGTCGTATATGGCTCTGGCGTTGTCGCTTACGAAGCCCTGCAGGTTTTCCAGCTTACCGGCCCCTTCAAATATTGTTGCGAGCAGCTGCAGCGCGAAGGGGGCGTGAAAAATCCCCGCCGCCCCGCAGCACGACTCTTTTTTGTCCCTTGGATGAGGGGCCGAATCGCTCCCGAACATCACTTTAGGGTGTGCGGACAATGCAAGGTGTCTCAGCGCCTCGCGGTCTCGTGGGCTTTTAGCCACGGGCTTGCAGAAGTTGTGGGGGCTAAGCGCTCCTCCGATAACGTCGTCGAGGGTAATGAGCAAGTGGTGAAGGGTAATTGTGGCGAACAGGTTTTCGCGCCTGCCTAGGAGCTCTGCGAGAGTCGTTGTTGTTATGTGCTCCATAACGATCTTTAGTTTGGGGAAGCTCGATGCCAGCTCGTCGTATGCGGCTGCAAACTCGGTCTCCCTTTCCAGCACGAACCCCGTGGTCTCGCCGTGGACGCTTAGGGGGATGCCGAGCTCCTCCAGCATCCCGATTACCTCAAGCGTATCGTCACCTATGGGCAGGGAAATTCCGTCTTCGGAGTTAGTGGTGGCTCCCGCCGTGTACAGTTTAACGGCGAGAATTTTATCTTTAATGTCATGGAGGAACTCCCGCGTATAAGAGTTTTTAAAGAAAAGCGTCATGTACGGGGTGAATACGTCCCCGGAAGAATGCTCTTTTATTCTACCGCTGTATTCGAGGACCGAAGAAGCGGAGGTGAGCGGGGGGGTCAGGTTCGGCATAACCAGCGCTCCGGAGAAGGTCTTGGATGAGCTGGGAACGGTGAGTCCGAGCATCTCACCGTCTCTTAGGTGAAGGTGCATGTCGAGGGGGGAATTTAGCTTAATTTCCATGAGAATTAATAGGTTTAATGGTCAGGCGTTTTAATATATCCAAACGGTTATGAATCAATACTTGCCGTCATTGCAATGCAGGAAAAGAATATCATACGCGGGTTTTGATTGATACAGAGGGTTTTACAGAGAGTGCGGGCCTGCTATGAAAGCGCGGCAGCTTGAGCAGTAGCTCTCTCCCCTCTCGATAGGGCCGTCGCAGCAAACACAAACCCAAAAGTATGCGTATCTCTCAGCAATGATGCCCTCCGAAGAGCCTAGCCGATCGATCAGCTCTTTCCTTGCTTGATTAGGAAAAATTTATTAAGAATTAGCGCCTTTAATACGCTCGATAAGCTTTTCTATTTCTCTGTCTAAATATAGAAGTGAATAATCCGGTTCCTCTTTTGCTACCTCTTTTGCCACTGCAACTTTATTCATAGATTTACCTTCCTTTAGTTTTGTCATGACACGAAATTTACACCACCTGATTTTTTTTGCATTTAGTGGGTGAACATTTTAGCCATCTACATTCCTGACGGTCGGGAGCGATTAAGGCTAATTTGTGGAAATCCTTTGAAATCCGATTGTATATTTGGCCAGTTACCGGTGAATCCTTTTTTATTTGTAAAGCGAATTTGATATCTTTTTCAGTCAAATCTTTGTTATAATCAAGTTCATCATTGAAGTTCTTGTATGGTTTGTTTAATTCTATTTCAGATAAATGCTTGCAAAATCTCAATATATTTGATTTACCGGAGTTGTTTTTTCCGATAAATACATTAACTTTTCCCAGGTCTGGGATGAATACTATCTCCTCCCCAAAACTCCTGTATCCGGCAATCCCAAAACCATCAAGTATCATAGTAAATCCTATACTTCTTGTTTCTTAATTAAAGTTTTAAAATTTTACGCTATTTGAGTTATATGTTCAAAAGGACTTAAACTTCATATATCTTGACGCTATAAAAGAAAAGGGGCTTAACACAGATTGATCGCCGTTCTTGCTGCAACGTATGAGGAGATTGGGGGGTTCTGTGCGGAGGTGGAGCCGGATGAGGCGGGGACTTTCGACGACCTCGCCTACGTGAAAGGCAGGCTCAATGATTCGCAGATTTTAGTTGGCGTTTCGGGAGTCGGGATAAGGAGGGCGAGGAAGGCTGCGGGTTACGTGGTGCAAAAGTTCAAGCCCTCAATAATTGTTTCCGCCGGTTTCAGCGGAGCGCTCAGTCCGGGATTAAAGGTCGGCGATATAGTTGTAGGGGAGCGAGTTGTCAGCGAAAAAAAGGGCGCCGGCATAGACCTTTACAGCCCGGAGTGCGGTGTGGATATGGAATTTGTGACCGGCGCCCTGCTCACTGAAAACAGGTTTGTGCATGACCCGAGGGATAAGAAGAGCTTGTTTGAGCGAACGGGGGCAATGTGTGTCGATATGGAGACGTGGGGTGTTGTGGAGGGAGCCCGGGGGAGCCGCACGCAGGTGCTCTGCGTACGGGTCATATCGGACGACTCCGATGACGCTCTGCCCGCAATTGGGGCCTTTTACGACTCAAGGGGGAAGCCCGAATATCTAAAAGCCGTGAGTTACTTTTTCAAACGGCCCGGGTTGTTGTATCCATATGCCAGGTACAAGCTTTTGAATTCCAAAAGAGCCGCGCTTTCATTGAGAGTGTTTCTGTTGAGCTTGACGGCGCATTTGATGGCGAAATCGCAGACCGCTTTTACGCTTGGTATCTCCCGGCAGAACCACTTCGCCAAAGGTTGTATTGGTGTGGCCAAGACAGGAAACAGGACCGATTTCAAGAAGCGTCCAGACAATGGC
>JADFKM010000018.1 GCA_022564935.1 Candidatus Dadabacteria bacterium | reverse complement strand
AACGCCCGATATGGTAAGGCTATCGATAGGCCTCGAAACCCTGGATGATATTATATGGGATATCGAACAAGCTATCGTTAGGTCTCAAAGATGATGGATGAGGATTTGCGGAGTGAGTGAGAAAAAACTGGACGAATCTCCGGTATTTGAGGCGGAAATGGGCTCTGTTGGGATCGTGGAGACGAAGTCCTACACCTTTGCGAAACCGCCTGAGCTGTTCGAGCTCGATAACGGCGAGAAGCTGGGCCCTGTGACCGTCGCTTATGAAACCTGTGGGGAGCTTAACGAAGCAAAAGACAACGTGATATTGATCGAGCACGCCCTCACGGGAAGCGCCCATGTAGCGGGAAGGCACAAACCTGATGACAAGCACCCCGGCTGGTGGGACATAATGGTGGGGGCGGGTCGGGCGTTTGATACCGACAGGTATTATGTGATATGCACAAACCTGCTCGGAAGCTGCTACGGGTCCACCGGGCCGAAGTCGGTAAACCCCGAGACGGGAAAACCCTATGGTCTGAGCTTCCCGCTGGTCAGTATAAGGGATATGGTGAGGGTGCAGAAGGAGCTCCTTGACTTCTTGGGAATTAGGAGAATCCACTCGATCGCCGGCGGCTCTATGGGCGGTATGCAGGCGCTGGAATGGGCGCTGATTTACCCCGAGATGGTTGAGTCGCTCATACTGATAGCCACTGCCCCGCAGGTGACGCCACAATCCATCGCAATACACAAAGTAGGGGTTCAGGCCATCATGGACGACCCGGACTGGAACGACGGGAACTACTACGGCAGGGGCGTGCCGGGAAAGGGCCTCGCCGTAGCGAGGATGCTTGGGCACATCACGTATCTCTCCGACGGAATTCTGTGGGAGAAGTTCGGCAGGAAGCATAAGAACTTGGCGACGATGAAGCAAGACCTCAGGAGTCAGTTCGAGGTTGAAAGCTACCTGGAGTACCAGGGTAAAAAATTCGTAGACAGGTTTGACGCCAACACCTACCTGTTCCTCATGCGCTCGATAGACATCTACGACGCCGCCGAAGGGTTCGGGAGCCTTGTCGAGTCGTTTGGACGCCTGGAGTGTCGTAAGGTATTTGTCTCCTCTTTTACGGCCGATTGGCTCTACCCGTCTTACCAATCGAAACAGATTGTTAACGCTATGGTTGCAAAAGACCTGGACGTTATATATTGCGAGATAGAATCGGCCTACGGCCACGACTCGTTCCTTATCGAGCACGAAAAACTTACCTACTTCATAAAGAACTTCCTCAACTCGCTCTAGTTGAAAGAGCACTTACCTCATTTCAAATATCCATTCGTTATTTACCGTTCATTAAATCCTTTTAGAAATTCGTTCGTACATATTGTCAAATCGATTAAACGGGAGGCCGGCATGAAAAGATTCGTATACTTCGCTTCATTGATTCTATCAATTTATTCCTAGGCGCCACGTACGCAGGGGCTGGGGGCGGTAGATATGTCTATGACGATGGCAAAACGCTCTCGCCATACTTTTTCATTAATAGAGACAAGCCCGACGTAGACAGGCTGCCGCTCAAATCCATTGAGAGCTGTTTAATTGAAACGGTTAAGAAGTGGAAGTTCCTAAGCTCAAAGAAAGGGGGAATGATAACCCTAAGTTACGTGTTTTGATAGTCGGCGGTCTGTAGACGGATGTACGGACAGACTTTTTACTTGCAGATGTAATAGCGGTGAATTATATTTCTTTGTAAGAGTCCAAAGGCGATACAGAGGATCGAGTTTGTAGATAACGAGCCTGAGACTTTCTGGCATAAGGTCGCCCCCGGTGAATACGGGTTTTATTCAAACGTCAATCCCGACAAGCCCCATACCAGGTGGTCTCAGAAAAAGGAGCACATGATAGGAACGCACAGCAAATATAATACGGTGGTTTATAACGGATACGGGGAGTATGTAGCCCATCTGTACCGATAGGGGGTATCATGGCTATAAAGATACGGTTTGAGGGAGGCTGGCGGTGAGTAAAAGGGATTCTAAACCTGTAGAGGGTCGGTACGAATTTCATGACGAGGGCATAAAGTTCCACGAGACGCGAAAGATAAAGGGCAGGGGCACTGCATACAACCCCCCCAACAGGTTCGAGGAGATATCGATTGAGCCCGACCCTGACTTCGACCCCGTTCATGACAGCCGCCCGAAGACACGCTTTCTTAAAGACACGTCCCATACTGCGATTGCCTACAATTCAAGCCCCGATGTTCCCTTCGATGCGAGCATAAACCCCTACAGGGGATGCGAGCACGGATGCGTATACTGCTATGCGCGTCCCACACACGAGTACCTTGGGTTTTCCGCCGGCCTTGATTTTGAGACAAAGATCGTTGTGAAAGAGGATGCCCCTGAGCTATTGAGTGCGGAGCTGTCTTCTACCAAATGGAAACCTCAAGTCCTTGCTTTGAGCGGAGTCACCGACCCATATCAGCCCATTGAGAAGAAGCTTGGCCTTACGAGGCGCTGCCTAGAGGTGCTGGCGATGTTTAGAAATCCCGTGATGGTGGTTACGAAAAATCATCTTGTAACACGGGACATCGATTTGCTTCAGGAGCTGGCGGATGCGAATGCGGCTGCGGTCTACATTTCCATTACCACGCTTGATGTCGAGCTATGCAATGTGATGGAGCCGCGCACTTCCCGGCCCGAGCGGAGACTGCGCGCCGTGGATGCCCTATCGAAGGCGGGGATAAAGACCGGGGTACTCGTAGCTCCCATTATCCCCGGACTCACGGATTCGGAGATACCTTCGATAATCGAGAAATCAGCAATGGCGGGAGCACAGTTTGCAGGCTACGTTACGCTGAGGCTGCCCCTCGGAGTGAAACACCTTTTTGAGAGATGGCTGGAAGCGCATTTCCCGAACAAAAAGGGTAAGGTGCTTAACAGGGTACGCGAGTTACGGGGAGGAAGACTCAATGATCCCCGCTTTGGCTCCCGGATGAAGGGGGAGGGTGTGTTTGCCGAGCAGATACAATCGCTGTTTGAGCTTTCCTGCAGGAAAGCTGGAATCGCAAGAGTCCTGCCCTCCCTTTCCACCGACTCGTTCACGATGCCTGATAGGTCTGATGATAAATCTCAGCTCTCGCTCTTTGATTGAACTACTCCTGAGGAGTTTAATTCCTATAACTCAAATCCCCCGGTAATTATTATGTTATCAAAAGGTCATAGTTGAAAAGGAGAGGCTGCTCGAGTACTACCCGGTTGAGGAGAGCATGGCGGACATAGCGGATTTAAAGCTGTAGGTTACAGTCTATCCATTGCCGCCCCGGGTTGTCCTGGCATTTGTTATTCATTAGAATCAAATAAGTATGTGCGGACGGTTTGCTCAATTCTCGGAGCTTGACGTGCTCATTGAGAGGTTCGGTTTCGACCCTGGTCTTGTAATCATCGAGCCCCGGTACAATATCGCCCCCGGACAACTGGCCCCTGTAGTTGTGCATGACGGCCGCAGGTGCCTGCAGATGATGAAGTGGGGGCTTGTGCCCTATTGGGCAAAGGATGCAGGTGTCGGGTACAAGATGATAAACGCCAGGGCTGAGACCGTTGCGCAGAAGCCGAGCTTCAAGAAATCATTTGCTGAGCGGCGCTGCCTGGTGGTTGCGGACGGATTTTACGAATGGACAAGCAGTGTTGGGGGAGGCGAAAAAATTCCGATGCATATTGCGCTCAAGAGCCGCGAGCCGTTTGCCTTTGCGGGGCTGTGGGACGCGTGGAGGAGTCCTGAGGGGGAGATGCTCAGCACTTTTACGATCATTACCACGACGCCCAACGAGCTCATACAACAAATACACAACAGGATGCCTGTGATCCTACGGAAAGAGGACGAGGGGAAATGGCTTGACCCCGGGGAAAAGAATCCGGTAAAGCTACAGTTACTCTTGATGCCTTACGAAGCGGATGAGATGGAGACGTTCAGGGTTTCGAGGGCTGTGAATTCCGCCAAAAACGACTCCCCGCTCTGCATAAAAGAGGAGCCATGAATAAATGGGGTGTAGATAGGAATAAGGTAGAGGAGGAGTGGGGTGCGAGGGGGTTTAGCTGCGGGCTGTGGACCGACCCGCCGGGGCGCGAGTGGAAGGACTACGTACATAACAACGATGAGCTTTTTATGGTCGTCGAAGGTACTGTGGAGCTGGAGCTTAACGGGGCCGTGCTGCGTCCCGGAATCGGCGAGGAGGTACTCATTCCGGCCCTGTCGCTTCATTCGGTGAAGAATGCGGGCTCGATAACGGCCAAGTGGCTGTACGGGTACAAAATGAGTGCTTGAACTAAGGAAGTTTGTAGCTGCAAATGTCTGTGGGGCCGGCGCCGGCGGGGAAAAGAGGAATTTACTTCGTTTCTTTGTAAATTACGTGCTTGCGTAATTTCGGGTCGTATTTTTTAAGCTCGAGCCTCTCTGTAGTATTGCGCTTGTTCTTGGTGGTGTAG
Source organism: Candidatus Dadabacteria bacterium (assembly GCA_022564935.1). Classification (GTDB taxonomy): domain Bacteria; phylum Desulfobacterota_D; class UBA1144; order Nemesobacterales; family JADFKM01; genus JADFKM01. The sequence continues at coordinate 28,246 of JADFKM010000018.1, read as the reverse complement.
TACAGATGAGAGCTCTCCGTGCTCTTGAGCTTTACCTGTACCCTTGTTCCTGTCTTGGCCATCGTTGAGCTCCTTGCGGTGAAAATATATATTAATTAGGTTCTATGTCAAGCAGCGATGTTTAGCATGTTGGGTGTGGTAATCGCCACGACAAACACCGTGGTATCACGTTTGGTTAATGTGTACAAGGGGAGGTTAGTCGTGTGCCTTGAATGCGGAGTAGCCGAGAAATCGGGCTTCCGGGCCGAGCTCCTCTTCGATCCTCAGCAGTTGGTTGTACTTTGCTATCCTGTCGCTTCTGGATGCGGAGCCCGCTTTTATCTGTCCCGAGCCCGTAGCGACAGCGAGGTCCGCAATGGTCGAATCTTCGGTTTCTCCCGAGCGATGGGATATGATGAATGTGTATCCGGCGTCCTTTGCCATGTTGATGGTCTCGAGCGTTTCGGTGAGTGTGCCGATTTGATTGAGCTTTATCAGTATAGAGTTTGCGCTCCCTTCCTTAATTCCGCGTCTGAGCCTCCCGGTGTTTGTCACGAACAGGTCGTCGCCCACTATTTGCGTAGCGGCCCCGAGCTGCTTTGTCACCATGGCCCATCCTTCCCAGTCATCTTCGGCCATCGGGTCTTCTAGGGACACTATGGGGTATTTTTCTACCCAGTTTTTATAGATTGTAATAAGCTCCTCTCCCCTGAGCCGTTTCCCTTCAATCACGTACAGCCCGTCTTCGTAAAACTCGCTCGAGGCAGCGTCTAGGGCTATGGAGATTTCCGTTCCGCTCTTATAGCCCGACTTGTCGATGGCCTCCAGAATAAGCTCTATTGCCTGCTCGTTCGAAGTCAGGTTTGGAGTGAAGCCCCCTTCATCCCCGACCGATGTAGAGAAGCTCTTAGATTTTAGGATTTTTTTCAGGTTGTGGAAGACTTCCGCTCCCGCTCGAATCGAGTCTTTGAAGGAGCCGAAACCGGGGGGAACGATCATGAATTCCTGTATGTCGAGGTTGTTGTCCGCATGAGCGCCGCCGTTGATGATGTTCATGAGGGGTACGGGCAGCGTGCGGGCCTCAACTCCTCCCAGGTACCTGTAGAGCGGCAGACCTTGAGAGTTTGCCGCCGCCTTGGCTGCTGCGAGCGAAACACCTAGGATCGAATTCGCCCCGAGAGCGGCCTTATTGAGAGTTCCGTCAAGCTCAAGCATTGCGCCGTCGATGAGCGTTTGGGATGATACGTCCAAGTTGATTATCCTGGGAGCGATAATTTCTGTTACGTTCTTTACTGCTTTAAGGACTCCCTTTCCGAGGAATCTCTGCTTATCTCCGTCCCTCAATTCAAGCGCCTCATGCTCTCCGATAGATGCGCCTGAGGGCACGGCCGCCCTGCCGAACGACCCGTCGTCACAAAGGATGTCCACTTCGATGGTCGGGTTTCCCCTCGAATCGATTATTTCCCTGGCTTTGACCGAAGCAATCTTGGCCAACGTTATACTCCACACGTAAAGGTTGATTTGGAACATGGGAACTTACCATAACGAAGGGTTATATTCAATTTTGAATTGAATGTTTTGTGTGAGGGTCGTTCTGGATATGATAAAATTACCGGGTTGTGCAATTTGCCCTTCATTTCATGTAGGAGACCCTGTTCCCTAAGTCGCTTGTTTTCACACCTCAAGGTTTAAATTACCCATCTCCATGCTCATGGAAGCGCGGACGTCGAGGGAGACGGATTATAGGTGGTTGCCTTCCCGGCTTTTGAATCAATTTGATTTGTGTATTGGAATATTAGGTAATGTTCGGTAAAATTCTACATCCTTGTTAAAGCGCCAAAGGGTTAATTAATGGATCACAACATTTTCAGGGGGTGGAAAAAGCGTTTTCTAGGCCTGGTCGTTTTCTTAACAGTTGCAGCGTGCAGCGTGGGTGATGACGACTCTCCGGCAAGGATTGGAGATTTAAGCTTTGAGCCCTCAGCAAGGATTTTAAACTGGACGGCTCCCGGCGACGATGATCGGGAAGGGGCAGCAACAGTATACGACCTGAGATTTTTCGAAGATTTCGAGATAGCCTCTTTATTGGGTCTGCCAAACCTCGATGGGGTTGGTCTCCCGGAAATATCGGCCGCCATGATCAACAATTTTTCTGCAGCGACACAAATTCAAAGGGAAGTTAGCCCGGAGGAGGCCGGCACTCCGCAGAGCTTTGTTGTGGACAGGCTTGATATATTCGGCTTAAAAAGGTTTTTCTTTGCTCTGGTCGCACGAGATGAGGTTGGAAATGAATCGCCTCCTTCCAATGTTGTGGAGGTCGAAATATCTATTGCGTCCGTCCAGTTCCATCGGACTGCGGAGCAGAGCTGTTTTGGGAGCTCAAGCGCAAACGGAGACTTTAACGACGACCGGATAGAGGACATCCTTATAGGAGACCCCTGCGCCGGTATGGTATTTTTGTTTTATGGCAAGAACGACCTTGTCACCTCTGATCTGAATGGTGACGGGGTTTTTGATCTCGACGGGCCGGATTCGGCTGATGTGACGATAATCGGCGACCCTGCCGAGGCATTCGGAGCAGCGGTATCAAAAGTATTTGATTTCGTAGACGACCAATCCGATGAGATCGCAATCGGCTCGCCTGAGTTCGCAGGCGGACGCGGAAGGGTGGTGATAATTAACGGAGATGAGAACAATTTGCCCCCCGTTATTGATCTCACTGCAGGAGATAGCCCCGATTTTATAATTACGGGAGAAAATCCCGGCGACAATTTTGGTTTTTCTATTGCCGACACAAGGAATGTAATCACCGTGCTGGATAGGAATATTCTTGTGGGGGCTCCGGGTTTCGATTCATCTACAGGCAGGGTCTATTTGATCGATGCGGAAGAGCTCAACGACAATTCTTCGGCCGCCGAAGCAATTGCCACCTTTGACGGCGAGACCCCTGGAGATATGTTTGGGTTTGATGTGGAGGTTGTGGGCGATATGGATGATGAGGGGTTCGATGAGTTTGGCGTTGGCGCGCCGGGAGCAGGAAAGGTTTACGTATTTTTTGTTTCAGGCGGGATTAATAATATCGACCTTGCACAGAGTATTGCCGATGTCACGGTAATAACCGGTGATCCGAGCGAAGGGTTTGGAACCGCATTTTCCGGCGGGGGTGACATTGACGGTGTGGTGGTATCGGATATTTTTGGTGTCAACGAAGGGCCGAGCGACCTGGTTGTAGGGGTTCCGGGGGACAGCATGGGCACCGGGGCTGTGCTTCTTTATTCGGGAGATGACGTAACGGCTGCCCGCGGAACGGGCGTCAGCCCGGCGGTTAAAACACGCTACATGGGAGATGCACCCGGGGACAGGTTCGGAGCTTCGGTGAGTGTGTTGGGTGATATGAACCCCGATATACAAAAGACTCAAGAGGAAGGGGGAATAATCCTCGATCTTTTGCGAGGAAACTCCGATTTTGCGGTGGGGGCTCCCGGGACGCCAAATGGGACCGTCTATGTGTTTTTTGGAAGCCCCTCTTTACCCGGGGTTGTAGATGCAGAGGGGGCCGCTTTTACTATAGAGGGCGATGAACCCGGCGAGAAGCTCGGAATAACCCTTGAAGCGCTTGGGGACGTAACAGGGGACAATGAAAACGATTTTGCCGCTTCGGGAAATAACGTTACGAGGGTCGTTTTTTAGTGTGCTGAGACCATTTGAGCATGAGCCGTCTCATGCCAATTCCTACCAAGCATTATCCACTGTTAGTAATATATTTGCCCAGGATTTCTGAAGATATTAATGCGACTTTTCTACTCGTACCTAAGCGCCTCTATGGGGTCGAGCGACGATGCCTTGACCGCAGGGTAAAGACCGAAGAATATACCTACGATAGCCGAGAAGCTGAACGAGACTATAACCGAAGTGATAGAAATCACGGTCGGCCAGCCTGTGATGAGAGAAGATGTCTTTGAGCCTGCGATTCCCAAGAATACGCCTACCAGTCCACCCACGATGGAGAGAAGAACCGCCTCGATTAAAAATTGGACGAGAATGTCGCGTTTTTTCGCCCCAACGGCAATCCTGATGCCTATTTCTTTTGTCCTTTCGGTCACCGACACGAGCATTATGTTCATTATCCCGATTCCACCGACCAGAAGTGAAACCGAAGCAATGCTTGCCAGAAGTATTGTCATTATTTTTGAAACAGAGAATATGCGCTCAGTGACATGTCGCTGACTTTTTATGTAGAAATCATCCTCCATAGAGGAAGATATGTTATGGCGCTCTCTCAGTAGAAGCGCAATCTGCTCCATGGCTATCGGTACTTCGTTTGGAGTTCGCACCGACACGGCTATGTCCTCGACCTTGTCCATCCTCTCCAACCGCTTCTGGTATGTGGTGTAGGGTATTATGATTATGTCGTCCTGGTCTTTTCCGCTCGGGGTCTGCCCTTTAGAGCTTAGGACACCCAGTACGGTGTAGGAGTTTTTGTCTATTCTTACCTGTGCGCCTATGGGGTTTATGAACCCGAACAGATTGTTTGCTACGGTCTTTCCGAGTACGCACACTAAGGCAGCCGTTTCAATATCTTCCGGTATAAAAAAATTGCCCTGCTCCGGATACCAGTCGTTTATGGGGGGAAAATCCACACCCGTGCCTACGATTGCCGTATACAAGTTCCGGTTGCCCGATACCACCTGTTTGGCTGTTTTGATGATTGGTGCTGTGTAATTTACCACTCCCAGTCTCTTAATTGCCTCGGCGTCCTGCGCGCTGAGAGTGACCACTGGGCCTGTTCCGGCCAGAACCCTGCTCGAAGTGCGTCTTCCCGAATTAATGATCAGGGATTTGCCGCCGAGACTGATTAGCTGGTCTTCTATTATCTTCTTTGCTCCGTTGGTAAGAGCGACCATCGTTATGACGGCGGAAACGCCAATGATAATGCCGAGGGTTGTGAGTATCGAGCGTGCCTTATTTGCTCTGAGAGCCCTCCAGGATATCATCAGCGCAATTAGGGGACTCATAGCTTTTCACCCGCTATGGTTTTGTTCGCGGCTGAATCGTTCCGGGGTGTGTCGGACGTTATTAGGCCGTCTCTCAGCTTAACTATCCTTTGAGCAAAGGAGGCGATTTCTTGCTCATGTGTGATCATGATGACGGTTTTGCCCCCTCTATTGAGGTCGGTGAGAATATCCATTATCTCCATGCTTGTTTTAGTGTCAACGTTCCCTGTAGGCTCGTCTGCAAGAATGGTACGAGGGGAGTTGACAATGGCTCTTGCAAGCGCCACTCTCTGCTGCTGTCCGCCGGAGAGCTGCGTGGGTAAGTGTTTTTCCCTGCCTTCGAGCCCTAGGCTCTTCAGCGCTTTGAGTGCAAGCATTTTCCTCGTGTTTGTAGGGGTGTTGTTGTATACGAGCGGCAGCTCTACATTTTCTAAAGCCGTCGCTCGTTGAAGAAGGTTAAAACTCTGAAATACAAAACCCAGCGCATGGTTTCTTATTTCTGCGAGTGAGTCGCTCTGGAGCGCTCCCACATCTCTGCCCTCGAGTTTGTACGTCCCGGTTGTTGGTACATCAAGGCACCCGATTATGTTCATCAGGGTGCTTTTACCCGAGCCGGAAGGACCCATTATAGCGACGAATTCACCCTCTTCTATAATGAGAGAAACCCTGCGTAATGCATGAACTTCAACGGCTCCCACACAATAGATCTTCGTTATATCTTCCAGCTCAATAAGGCTCCCCAACGGTTCAGAACCTCTTTGGTTGAGGGAGTTTAAGGGGGCCCAGGTTGTTGCCCTCGGCAGACCTTGTTTGAGTTGCGGCTACTATTACCTTCTGGCCTTCTTTCAGGTCGCTTCCCTCGAGAATTTCTATAAAATATTCGTCGCTAATACCGGTAGTAATTGGAACTGCGGATATCATGTTCATCTTAACTTTTATCCATACCACGTTGCGGCCGTAAATATTCTTAGATTTTTCGTCCATGCGGGCAAGAGGAGGGGGAAGGAATCTGAGGGCCTCTTTAGGCACTCTGGGAGCATTTTTTTTCTCGGCGGTGAGAAGGCTCACAGCAGCGGTCATACCCGGTTTGAGCTTGAGGTCGTCGTTGTTTACGAGGATAATCACGTTGTATGTGACCACGTTATTTTCGGTTATCGGCTCGTTCCTTACCTGCAAAACTTTACCCTTAAATGTTTCTTTTCTATAGGCGTCTACGGTGAACGTGGTGGTCTGACCTTCCTTTACTCTTCCGATGTCGGCCTCGCTGACATGCGTTGAAAGCTGCATTCTGGCGATGTCCTCGGCTATTAGAAACAGGTGCTTGGAAGGGTCGCCGGGGAATAAGGCCTGACCCACGTTGACCTTTCTCGATATGACTATGCCGTCGATGGGGGAGCGCAGCGTTGTGGATTCGAGGTTTGCATTTTCCAAGGTTAGGGCGGCTTCAGCCTGTTCCACGGAAGCTTTTGCCGAAGCGTATTTTGCTTTTGAGTCAGAAAATTCTTGCTTTGATATAAGGCGCTTTGAAAACAACTCTTTATTGCCTTGGTATAGTCCGAGGGCAAGCTCGGCTTCTGCCTTCGCCTTATTGAGGTTGGCCCCAGCGCTGTTAACCTTTGCGGCGAAGGGTTTGGGGTCAAGCTGAACGAGGGGGTCTCCGGCTTTGACTTTGGAGTTGAAATCAACAAACACCTTTTTAGCTATACCAGAGAACTGAGTGCCTATTTCTGCTGTGGTGACCGGATTTATGGTTCCCGTGGCCCTGACGTATGATTTTATATCGCCTTTGTCCACACTTGCCATGCTATATATGACATCCGGGCTGGTATCTTTCAGAAAGAATGCATATATCAGGATCAAGGCTAAAACGGCTGCGCCAGACATTAGTAATATTCGGTTTTGGAAGATATTCATTATTCGATGCTCTCCCCAATAGCTCTTCCCAGTTTTGCAAGGGCAATCTTATAATCGTAGATCGCCTTGTAGTGCTCGGCTTTAGTAGATTCAAAAAGGGCTTCGGCCCCGATCAATTCAATTTCAGACAGTCGTCCGAGACGGAAGTTCTCTTTCATCAACCTGTAGTTTTCTTTGGTTTGTGTTTTGGAAGTGCGCGTCACTTCTACTTTCTCTTTCCCCAGTGTTAAGTCCAAATGGAGGTGCTTGATATCGGAGATGATATTTTGCTCAAGGGATGCGATTTCTGCCTGTGTGCGGCGGAGCTTGGCCTTTGACTCCCTTACGTCGGAGAGGGTTGAGAACCCGTCGAATATCGGCATCTTGATACCAACGCCTCCTATAAGATCGGGGCCGGTGGCTCCGGCTCCCTCAAACCTGTAGGCCGCCCTTGCAACTATGATCGGATAAAAGCGCTGTAGAGATGCCCTTACATTTGCCTTCATTCCCACTGCTTTTACTTTGAGGCTCTTAAGTTCTGGACGAAGCGACAACCCCCTTTTTATCGCGGCATCCAGGTCTATGTATACTGGTATATAGTCTAACATATCTTGGAGTTGGTAGTTAAAATCGCCTTTTATTCCGGTGAGTTTCGCAAGTTCGATTCTGGCCCCTTCCATAGCGTATTTTATGCTCAGCATGTGCAGTTTGGCGTTTCCAAGCTCCACTCTTGAATTCATTACATCGAGCTGTGAGGCTCTTCCCAGCTTCAAGAAGTTTTCACGCTGATCCAGCTTTTTCTCTTTCTCCAGGAGAAGCTTTTTAGCCGCCTTCCACCTGAGCTTTTCCCCGAGAGCGGTGTAGTACTGGATCTTTGTGTTCAGTACCGCGTCGGCAATTTCAGTGCTCCAGTCGTACTTGGACGCTTTAAGGTTTGCCTTGTGGAGTTTTATTAAATTCGGAGTTCTCCCAAAATCCCATATGAGCTGGTCGACAAATACCCCCGATTCTCGCTCTATAAACGGGAGGATGAATTTGAAGTGTAGCTGCGGGTATAGATTGGATTGCGCTTTTCTTAGCTTGGAGCGGCTCACCGAAATTTCAGCTTCCGATACCCTAAGGCCGGGATTTTTTTTGATAACGAGGTCGATCGCGTCATCGAGGGTTAGGACGTTGTCTTCGTTTTGCGCATAGGTGTTCAAGACGCCCGTACTGAGGATGAGAAAAAAACAAAATACCAGGGCGGCGCAGGCTTGATTCATTGTAATACCTCCCGTTCGGTCGAAAAGTAACTATTGCTTACCCATATTAAAGTTGCAACATAAAAACGCTTGCGTAAAATACAAGAGTGGCGTTCGGTATCTATATCCATATTCCGTACTGCGTGAAAAAATGTCCATATTGCGACTTTAATTCTTACGCATTGAGCAAGCTGGTACCCGAAGAAAAATATACAGAAGCTCTATTAAAAGAGATAGACCTTAACAGCAATATTATCGGCGGCAAAGAGCTGGACACCGTTTTTTTCGGCGGGGGCACCCCTTCGCTATTCTCCTCCGGGAGCATTGAGAAAATCATGAATAAGTTATTGAGCCACTGCACTCAGGGACACGTCATTGAGGCAACCGTCGAGGTTAATCCCAAAACCGTCGACTCCCAGAAGCTCCTGGGGTTTCGCAGCGCCGGGATAAACCGTATAAGCGTGGGCGTGCAGTCTTTTGCAATGGAGAAGCTTGAATTTCTCGGAAGGATCAACACCGCCGAAGACAGCGTCAACACCGTGCATGATACGGCGCGGGCTGGTTTCGACAATATAAGCATCGATCTGATGTTTGGAGTGCCGGGCGAGTCCCTTGAGGGTTGGCGCAGCGATTTGGAGCGGGCCGTCAATCTGCCGCTGACCCATATTTCATGCTACTGCCTCACGGTAGAAGAAGGCACACAATTCGCCGCCCTTCAGCGCGAAGGGTCTATGGAGCTTCCGGGTGATGACACGGCTGCTTCGATGCTTCAGCTTACAAAAGAATATTTAGAGGACGCGGGATACCGGCAGTACGAGGTGTCGAATTACTCTCTTGAGGGTAGGCAGTGCCTGCATAACGTTTTGTATTGGAAGGGGCAGAATTATCTGGGTCTTGGCGCTGGCGCCCATTCTCACATAAAAAAAGATTTTTCCGATTCGGTCGACCAGTCGTCCTGGGGCCGTAGGTGGGCGAACATCAAGAACCCCGATGTTTATATAAAAACCCTTATGGCTGGGGGCTCTCCCGTTGTATTTAAGGAAAACCTGAGTAAACAGCAGGCGCTTGAAGACAGGATTCTAATGGGACTGCGGTTGAGGGAAGGGCTGAATACATCGGAGATTAGGGACGAGTATGGAGCGCAGTTCGACAGCGGTGCGATGAGGTACCTCTTTGACGACGGGTTTTTGGAGCAAAGGAAAGGTCGTTTGAGGGTTACGGATAAGGGGACCCCTCTTTTGGACGGATTGATAATGAGCGTTGTCGGGTCTGCAATATGTGCGCCGATGTGAGCGCATTATTTGGTTTTAAGGACGTGTTTTCTCCCTTGCAGCTCTATGTAGTATTTGTCACCTTCCTGACGGAGCATCTTGGTGAGCTCGTAGTAGGCGGGTCTTACGAACCTAGCATCGAATTGCCCCCCTTTCACTTTGGTGTACGGCACGTTGTCAACGCTGAGGGTTAGAGTGGAAAAGTCCAGTATCTCCTCGGTCTCGTCGTTAAGAACAAGATAGAGGTTGCCCCCGCGCCGTGTCACCATTTTTACTACGAAGGGGGTGTCTTCGACTACGGCGTAAACCCTGCCCCTCCCTTCATCCACGTAATATCTTCCCTCTTGGTCCCTTTTGAGATTTTTGTTGTTTTGAAGGTAAGTGCGCTTATGAATGATGGGCAGGCCGTCCTGGTACCAGTTGCCCTCTTTATCTATGTATATTCGGGGCTTCATGGGGTCGTAATTGGTTGGGGTAGGTGACATGTATCGAAAAAAAACCTCCGCTTGAGTTCTTTATTTAATTATATGAAAAGTTGAGGTGTAATGTAAGCGCAAAAGACAGGTTTGCTCCCGAAGCCTTTATTCGCCAATTATCTTGACGACCACCCTCTTGCGCCTCTGCCCGTCAAATTCGGCGTAGAATACCCTCTGCCATGGACCGAGGTCTAAATCCCCTTCGGTGACGGGCAACATGACCTGATGGTGTATGATGAGGTTTTTGAGGTGGGCGTCTCCGTTCGTCTCACCGGTTTGATGGTGTCTGTAATCCTTTCTGAAGGGGGCCAGTACCTCAAGCCACTCCCATATATCATCGATCAGTCCGTCCTCGAGGTCGTTGACGTAAACTGCAGCTGTGATGTGCATGGCAGATACGAGGGCAAATCCCTCTTTTATGCCGCTTTTTTGAAGGATGTCCCTTACATCGTCGGTAATATGTACGATTTCCTTCTTGTTATTAGTGTTGAACCACATGTATTCGGTATGACTTTTCACTGTCCTTTGTCCTCTCCTATGATTTTTCTACGAATGGAGGAGTGTTTTGATGGGCCCAGGTACTTTGACGTTCTTCACAGGCTCCTTCTTCCTCTACTTAGTTAATATACTGAGTTGTGCCCAGTGGTTGCAAACTTTTAGACTCCCCCGCTTTCCCGTTTAAAATAGATAAAACAATTTCGTGTTTATATCGTATAATAAATTATAAGAGATTTGTAGTGATTCAAGTTTAGGCGTGCGCATACAGTGTTGAATTTAAAATTCCATCTCGACCTGAGCGATGAAGATGCAATGCGTATGTATCAGGACGGGGACGGGCGAGCGTTTGAAATCCTTCTGGACAGGCATGGAGCCCCTGTGTTGAGATATGTAATGAAGATGCTGCACATAGAGCAGTGCTCGGCCGAAGACCTGATGCAGGAGGTGTTTCTTAAAGTGATTGAGCGGCGCGGGAGTTATGACCCGGATAAGAAATTCACCACATGGCTTTACACGATTACTAGGAACCATTGCATTGATTACATGCGGGTTCACAAAAACAGGCGGCATGAATTATTTGAGGCCCCCGTTTACGGCCGCGAAGGTGCGGGCCCTGTTCTTTTCAACGTTGTTGAGAGCGAGGAGAGAGACCAGGAGCAAAAGGCAATGGACAGCGAGATAAGGGAGATTATGGACAGGGGTATGGAGGACATGAGTGATGAGATAAGAGAGGTTTTTTTGCTGAGGGAGATCGAAGACATGGCCCTTAAGGAAATCGCCGATATAGTGGATGCGCCTCTTGGCACCGTAAAAAGCCGCCTCAGGTACGCTTACAAAAAGTTGAGAGAAGTGTTTATCCGCGTGGGATACTTTGAGGAGGGGAAGAGGGCATAAAAATTATGGACGAAAGGAAATACAAAGACCTCATTGAGGACACCTCGAATGAGGGGGAAGAAACGGGTGCCGTACGAGGCGAGGGCATCAGTCCGCAGGAAATTGAGCAGTACCTCGAGATAAGCCGGGCTTTCAACAAAAGCTACACCGAAGAGCCCTCTGCCGAGGTTATCGCCGGGCTGTCTGAGGCCGCAAAGAAGGCGGTGCGCTCACATAAACCCCCGTTGTGGAGAAGGTGGTTCTTCTCCCCTGTTCTCGTCCCCGTTTTAAGCTCCGCAATCGCAATAATGCTGTGGGTTAACTATGGACACGAAACAGGAGAGATAATCGATACTTCCCCCCGCACTGTTTCTGAGCAAGATAGGGGGTTGTACGACGACTACTCTACCAAGGCGGTTGCAAAGAAGCTCCAAACCAAGGGGCGGCCTGAGGCGGGAGAGAGAAAGGCGGATATTGGTGGCGATTTTGTAGTTGGAGGAGCTGAGGGTAGAGACGAAGCTGCCGGAGTAGTGGAGGGCGATATTGTCGCCAGGCAAGATGTAGCCCAGGATAAAATTTCACCAATGAAGAAACGAAGGGAAATTGTTAAATCGGGAGAGGTAAAGGATAAGAATGCCTCAACTGAGGACGTTAAATTACAGGGCTCGGGTGAAGGAATCAGCGGTGGAGCTGCGCTGTTCGGTGCCGCGAGCAAGAAACCGGAATCGTCGCCCGCATCCTCCGTTAGCTCTCCGGTGTATGAGCTCGGCCACAAAACCGGCTGGCCGGCCTCACAAAAGCCCTATCCAGAAGACCCACGAAAGAAGCGGGCAAAAGAGTCAAAAGAAGTGGCTGCCGTGTCTCCGCCCGGTCCCTCATACCGCACCGAAGCTCTGGAAACGGAGGGAGTGTTGTCGGACGATGAGCAAACCGAATCTTTACATGTTGATGAACCCGTCCTCGAAGAGATGCGCGCGGATGCGGGTACTGTGGTCGAGAACGAAGAGAGCGTACACACCACACAGTTAAGGCTGGCCCTGAAGCAGCAGGCCTCGGGGGACTGCGAAGCTTCGATTAAAACCAACAACTCGCTGCTCGGCTCCTCCGAGGAAGCCCCAACGGAGGTTCGAGAGCAGGCATATCTATCCCTTGCCCAGTGCTACGAGCAGACGGGTCGGTGGCAGATGGCGATCGACACTTACAACAGTCTAAAGCTCGTGTCGCCTTCGCAAACCGATTTTTCAAACCGCAAGATCCAGTCCCTTAATTTGAAGCAGATACGCTCCGAGCCCAAAGCAAAACACTGAGGCTGAGACCAAAGAAGGACGGATGACGAAATAAGCGCTGTCCCTAAATTTCCCAAAGAGGTCTTGAGTATCATTACGGGGTTTTGCTTTAATGCCGCCTGCCTTTGAGCTAAACAATTACTTACCCCAACTCATTGATGTTCGTAGAGCTGCTTGTTCGACTGTAGCTCCCCCCGGTTTAGAGCAATGTGGTGAATATTAATATCCACAGCGCCTTACCTTGTCTCCCTGGAATTTGTCGAGTCGAAAAATTTTTTAAAACCTATCCGGCTCCGAGTCGTATGAACAATTAAAATACTTTTCACCGAGGCAAAGAACAATGGGATTCAAAGGCAGATTAAAAACGGTAGTAAAATCACAGTTTAACCACTGGGTCACCCTTTCCGAAGACCCCGAGAAGATAATCAATCAGGCGGTTGAGGAGATTGACGAGGCGCTTCTGAAAGTCAGGGGAAAGGCGGTGGCCCTGGGGTCCAGGGTTGAAGGAAGGAAAAAGCTCATCGAAAGCGTTGATGAGCAAATAGAAGAGGCACTCAGGAGCGCGCAGGAGTTTGTGCGCGATGAGATGGAAGAGAACGCAAGGGAGGCGATAAGGAGAAAGCGCTTCCTCGAAGAGCAGCGACGCAACCTGACGCTGCTGCAAAAAGACGACTGTGAGGCGTTGGGGGAGATGAGCGCGAAGCTCAAGGAGCTTGAAGCAAGGGTAAGGACGGCACGCTCGAAAAGGGAGATGCTTCTCAAAACCATCAGGTTGAACAGGGGTGTCATGCCCGAAGGTGTAGGAGCGCCTCAGCGAGGGGATACGGTTAGCTCCGATGACCCGTTCGGTATTCTTGGAAGAATGGAAGAGAGGGTCGAGAGGGAAAGGGCCCTAAGTGCTGCTCTGTGGATAGATGAGGCCGCAATCAAAAAAGAGGACAAGTTGATAGAAGAGGAGCTACAGAGAATAAAAAAGAACATTAAAAAAGGAGGTCACGCATGATGAATAAGAAGCGCGATCTTTTAATTGTATTAGGCGTTTTAGCCGCTTTGTTTTTGATTCCACTCGGCGTCAGGTTTTTTTTGGCGTTTCCGGTTATTGATAATCCGGCTGTTTTTAACTCCCAATCCGTGAAGTGGGATTTGAAGCTAAGCCACCCGTATGTGGCTCAGAATTCGGACGGCGAATTGGTGTTGAATCTACGGTTCAAAGGCACTGAAAGGAAAGCTAAGGGCAAACGTACGCCTTTGAATCTGGTACTCGTGATTGACAGGAGCGGTTCGATGGCCGATAAGGGCAAGCTGGAATATGCCAAGAAGGCGGCCACTCAGATAGTAAGCGCCTTACGCTCTACAGACAGGCTTGGACTGGTCTCCTACTCGGACAACGTGCAGCTGCTTTATCCGCTCCAGTTTCTTGAGGCGAGAGATGTAGCCATTATCGCTATAAATTCTCTTACACCTACAAACTCGACCAACCTATCAGGGGGGTTGGTTAAGGGCATTGAGGAACTAAAAGGCGTTGACGGGAAGGGGAGATTGAACCGGTTGATACTGCTCTCAGACGGCCTGGCCAACAGGGGAATCACAGCAATACCGCAGCTCTCCCGCATTGCAAGCGACGCCGCAGAGACGGGCATCGGTATTACCACGATGGGACTTGGGTTACATTTCGACGAAAACCTCCTGATGAGCCTTGCCGAGCACGGCACGGGGAATTATTACTTCATCGAATCGCCTGCTCAGGTCGCCTCGATCTTTGAACGTGAGTTTGGGGAAATGATAAACACGGTGGCGAAGTCTCCGGCCGTTTACTTCCGTTTCCCCAAAGGTGTGGAGGTAAAGGAGGTTTACGGGTACGAATACTCAGAAGTTGACGGTGGGATTCGCATAAACACCGGCGACCTTTACGGCGGTCAGGAGCGGAACATCATGGTTAAGATCAAGGTGCCTACGGACAAACCCGGAAAGCAATCCCTTGGGTCGGCCACTTTCCAGTACATGGATATGAACAACGGCGCTAAGCCCGTAAGGCTTGTTAAGACGCTTTCATACCATTGCACTGAGGACAAGAAAATGGTGGAAGTGAACAAGAACGAGCTCGTTATCGCTCAGAAAGTATCCAAAGATGCCGCTCTATCCCTGTACCGCGCTGCGGGAGATTACGAGGGCGGCAGGCGGAACGACGCAATAGGTAAGGTGCAGAGTGCGCTGGAAGAGCTATCTAATCTGAATAAGTCCTCTTTCAGGACTGAAGAGACCGAGAGGCAGGAGTTTGAGATGAGAGGGGCATTGAGATATATGCAGACCTCCGCGCCTTCGCCGCAATCTGTCGAGGGGAAAAGGTTCTTGAAGCAGCATAAGGCTAGGGCAAGAGAATTACAGAAGTAGCGTTAGCATCGCATTGAGGGGAGAGGGTTGATTCCTCCCCCCTGTGTTAGTGATTAAGGAATCCAGGAGAAATTAAAGATGAACAACCGCCTTTACAAATTGATTCTAGCTTCGGTGATTGGGAGCGCGAGCGGGGCTAGCGTGTATGCAGCTTATTCATCGGTTTTGGGGGAACTGCCTGTGTACGACTACCTCTTTTTCCCTTCGCTTTTCGCGGCGGTGTCGGTTTCCGTACCATTGGTATTTAGGTCAAAAGCCCCTGTAGCGGGGAATTTTGTTACGGGCCTCCTTTCGGGGTTGGTATACGGTTTGATATCCCCGCTCTTTCCACTGTTTGCCGCCCTAATAACGGGAGCCAGTATTGGAGGCGGATTGGCGAAAAGAGGGGAAAAGCCCGGAGCCGCGCTGGAGATGGTCGTGATGATACTCAAAGGCGCCTTCTGGCTCCCGGTCGCCATTTTCTTGGGCGGCAGCGTAATCGCTCTCAGCGGATTGACCGGAAGCTCGCCAATGCTCCTATGGCTTTTGTGGGGGGGATGTCTCGGGTTGGGCTTGGGGATTATTTTGGTCCCTGTATTCGGAAGGTCTGAGGGAATCTCGGAGATTCAGGGCAGTGACGATATCGGTGTTTTTAAGATAGAAACCTCTCAAATAAGAAATGATTTGAGGTCGCTCGAATCAAATTACGACCTTTAAAATCTCAAAATTATTAACGATTGCCATAAGTTTTGTCAATTTGTTAAGAAAAAGGTTCAATAATTAACAAATGTGTGGTAAAATGAAAAGAAACTCTTACTTGGAGAGGTGGAAATGAAAAAACTGATTTTAAGGGCATCAGTCTTATATTGGTTCACAGTTCCATTTGTGTTGGCCGGTGTGCTGTATTATGTGCCTGCTTTCGGAAACGGGGATGGTGTGGGAGCGGTGGAGGAGTCTAAGACAGAAGATGCCCGAATCCCCGGAGAGGAGGTTGATGGAGAGACCGAAGGAGCCGTGGCGGAAACCGAAGAAAAGGTCAAGCCTAATCCTAAGCGCACAATATGCTCCATCAACTGGAACGCCTACTATGAGAAAGAAAAGGTTGATATAATAGTCTCCACCAGAGGAGAACAAGACGAAATAGTGGTCTTTTTCTGCTCCATATGCACCCTCGAAGATCATTTTATAGAGCCGTTCCTTACCACCGAATACCAGGATATGACGGGTATGGACAGGATTAAGGAATGCGGATTTACACAGGCTGTCTTTGCAGGCGGACAGGGCATTAACGAAGTCACCAGGGAAGTTCCAAAGTGACTTCGTGCAGCACTGCGATTGATACGTTTTCTAGAGATATACAAAGCACATCAAGTATGAGCATTGGTGCTGGGTTCTAAGGTCATGGGCACTTTTCCATTCGGCTGGATAAGAGACATACGTGATGAGAACTGGCAGCTGCTGTGGGACTCCAGTACGGGAACTCTTTATGTAAAGGGCGCAAAGACTCAGAAGCGTTATGATCTGGGTCAGGCCCCTGAATGGCTGGCTGCCAAGGGCCTTGCCGGCAAGTTTATTGACGAGCCCGGACTGTTCAAAGAAATGATAAACTACAAGGGTAATTAGTTATGACCCCGAACCTGTGATTGTTGAATGAGTATTTATGACTTGGTATTGCGTGCGTAATCGATAAACTATCCCTGCAAATTAGCCAATCCATTTTATAAAACAGTTAAGCTGTTGTTCCCAATTTTCTTAGGGTTTTAATGTCCATTCGCCCATTTTGTTCATTTTAAATTCATACCCCAGACCGGCGAATGATCCCTTATCTTTAGAGGAAGGTAATCGTCATCCGAAATATTGTACAATATTAAGGTATGTAAGAGGCTTAGGCCTATACCGTCCGAATTGATGTGACGAGGTACTAAACGAAGGAGGTTAAGAATGTATTATTTTGTAGAGTTCGATCCTTGTGACGGATCAAAAAGAGGACAAATTGTCGAGGCTTATGAAAAGTTCGCAAACCATTTCCAAACTGTCCTACCGAACTTTAAATTTGTAGGTTTATACGCTAGGAACGTCCTTCTTGGCTCAAGACCCCATTACGTCGGTATTTGGGAGTTTTCTGAGTACTCGGACCTTGATGAGTGGAACAGGGTTTTTGCTGCCGACAAGGAAGGCCGCACGCTTGCGAAAACTCTGGGAGAACTGGCTACGGATTGGGAGGCGAAGGTCATGTCGAAGCTCATCTAAAACGAGACTGAGCAGGATTATTATGTAAGGATAGTAACTTTGCACCGAAGAAGATTATAATAAATAATATCCGGAGAGTAAAAATGAGATTATCGATTTTCACAGCATTAGCGTTGGCACTTTTTTGTTGGGTAGCGTTAGGCGTAGGACTTGAAGGGGAGGCACGCGGCGAGCCCAATCCGGTGCGTGATATTAAGGTCATAGACTGGAACTTCTTCGTATCTTGGGGCGGAGTGGCGGTCATACATCACGTAACGCTTGAGAACACCAGTGATTTTACTTATACAGACGTATTGGTAAAGGTTAAATACTATTCCAGGAGTGCGCCAAGTGCCGGGGTGATGATTGCAAGTACGTCGGGTGTGCTGAAAATTACCGTCCCCCCTAGGAGTAAAAAAACCTACCTTAAGAGTGGTGCTACACTAGGTATGGGTTCAAGCGGATTTGGGTTTGGCGGTATTGAAATCCTCAATGCCGTAGCAGTAGGTGAATAACATTTGAGCATACAGCAGGTTGTTTTATTGCATTGGTGAGCTCGATAAAGATTATTCATTTACACAGATTGTTTTATTTTCATACTCGGATATAATTCAGTTCTCCGCTACAAATATGTATGGATTATTGCTCGAAGCATGTGGGAATAGGCACGCACACGGCAGTGATAGGAGTATTTACAGTAATTAATCGGAGGGGTTAATGGAAGCAAACCCGGATTTAGCTACCCAGCTTCATCGCCACGGTATTCTTAACCCCGGCAAGGTACATTGGAACCTTTCGGCAGACGAGCTTTACGCCGAGATCGTCAACAGGGAAGAGGGAAAAGTCACCGAAGGCGATGTGATAGTTGTAACCACCGGTAAGCACACCGGTCGCTCTCCGCAGGACAGGTTTATTGTCAAGGACTCCACCACTCAAGATAGTGTGGACTGGGGAGCGGTAAACAAGCCTTTCGGGAGCGAACAGTTCGATAAGCTGTACGAGAGGGTGATGGACCATCTGGAGGGTATGGAGCTGTTTGCGAAAGACCTCTGTGTTTGTGCCCATCCCGATTATAAAATGTCTATTAGGGTGATCACCGAGCTTGCATGGCACAACCTCTTCGCCACCAATCTGTTCGTTTGTCCCGATCCCTCGGATGTGCCGCATAGCAACGTAGAGTTTACCGTTATTGATGTGCCGAGCTTCAAGGCCGACCCTGAGAGAGACGGCACACGCACAGAAACCTTTATAATTCTCAACCTGGAGAAAAAGATCGCCCTGATCGGGGGCACTTACTACGCCGGGGAGATAAAGAAATCCGTCTTCAGCTCCCTCAATTTCTTCCTGCCCGATAAGGGTGTATTCCCCATGCACTGCTCAGCCAACAAGGATGCGGATGGCAATACCGCTATTTTCTTCGGGCTGTCGGGAACGGGAAAGACCACGCTTTCGGCCGACCCCGACCGCTGGCTTATAGGCGACGACGAGCACGGCTGGGCTAGCGACGGTGTTTTTAACTTTGAGGGCGGCTGCTATGCGAAGGTCATTCGTCTAAGCTCCGAGACTGAGCCGGATATTTACAAGGCTTCCACAATGCGGGGCGCAATAATTGAAAACGTGGTGGTTGACGGCAGTACGAACAAGATTGATTTTGACGACGACTCCCTCACCGAAAACACCCGAAGCGCCTATCCCATCACACACCTGAGTAAGATCGTGCCGGAAGGCGTAGGCGCGAACCCAAAGACTATTTTTATGCTTACCTTCGACGCCTTCGGAGTGCTTCCCCCGATTTCTAAGCTCACCACCCAGCAGGCGATGTACTACTTCCTTCTGGGATACACCGCCAAAGTAGCGGGAACCGAGAGGGGAGTGGACGAGCCCCAGGCCACATTCAGCACGTGTTTTGGAGCCCCCTTCCTTCCCAGACACCCCATGGTGTACGCAAAGATGCTCGGAGAGAAGCTTGAGGAGCATAACGCCACGGTATGGCTGCTCAACACCGGCATAACGGGAGGGCCGTATGGCGTCGGCTCACGGATACCCTTGAATGAGACCAGGGCGCTTGTAAGGGCCGCTCTTGCCGGCACTCTACAAAAAGCGTCTTTTGAAGTGGTCGATATTCTTGGGCTTCAGGTGCCTGAGCACTGCCCCGGAGTAAGCGATGAGCTTCTCGAGCCTCGAAAGTGCTGGCCCGACCCCTCCGAATACGACGCAAAGGCAGGAGAGCTCGCCGCCAGGTTTGCCGAGGTATACAAGAAGTACGAGAGTTGAATGCATCACCCGGTTTTGAAAGCCGGACCCAAGGCGGGGTGTGACCCGATACGGTTATTTACCTTTCCCAATGCCGGAGTTAACTAGCACATCGGTCGCGCTTACAGGGGTGCTCATTACGTTCCCTGAGCCGTCTATAAATATCGTCGAGACGCATCCGAGGCATATGCCGTATGGCTCCCCTTCTTCGAGGTCTGCCTCCAGCTCCGGCGTTGCGTAAAGCCCCTATGCGCCCTGCCCGCAGCCGGGGCAGTGCTCGATCATCGAGATCTTAAGCTCTTAGGGCTTAAAGCCCTGAAGCTTCATTATCTCAAGGTTCTTAGAGTCGTTATTTGCAGGTTCCTTCCACTCATGCTGTTTGAATGAGTTGTTGGTGGAGTTACGATACCACTAACCATTTTAAATCAAAAAAGTTGTGTAAATGGTCCGGGCATGGGGTTTAAAAATCCCTCCTCGGAGTTTAATATACAGTTCATGAACTACTGGCTGGTGAAGTCTGAGCCGTTTAAATACTCCTGGGACGATTTTCTTAAGGACGGCCGGACGTACTGGGACGGCGTAAGGAACTACCAGGCCAGGAACAACCTCAAGGTCATGAGGGCGGGGGACAAGGTGCTTTTTTACCACAGCAACGAGGGCCTTGAGGTGGTGGGCGTTGCGAAGGTGACGAAGGAGGCCTACCAGGACCCAACAACCGATGACCGGAGGTGGGTCGTCGTGGATTTGGAGCCGGTAGGGGCCCTTGAGAGACCCGTTAGCTTGAAGGAAATAAAGGAGGATAAGAGGCTCGGCGATGTCGCTCTCATAAAGCAGAGCAGGCTCTCGGTGATACCGCTTACGAAAGGGGAATTCGAGGCAATTTTGGATTTGGGAAGGGGTTAGTTGAATTCAATCATTAACGGTTTTACCTTGTAAGCGCTGAATCTGCAACTGCACCGCTTGGTATAAATAGGCAGGTTTAAAGTGAGATCTGATATTGAAGGAGGAGTTGCGTCCCCGAGGGGATTTGAACCCCTGTTGCCGGCGTGAAAGGCCGGTGTCCTGGGCCAGGCTAGACGACGGGGACGGATTTGGGAGTGAGCCGTGCAGGGATTGAACCTGCGACCCTCTGCTTAAAAGGCAGATGCTCTACCTAACTGAGCTAACGGCCCGGATCAAAAATGCAATTATATCACGGCGGAAGTCTTTGTCAAAAACCCCCTGCACGGATATTATAGAGACCGTCAATAGACCGGACTCGTCCGTTCACCCGCTCTGCAGGGGTCCCAATGTTATACGGATTAGATAAGCATCAAAAGAGAAATTTCAACCTTGTAACACTTGCAAATTTCTTTCTTTTCTGCAACTTCTCTTCTTTTTTCCTCCTTCCGCTCTTCATAAAAAGTCTCGGCGGCAGCGAGGCACAGATTGGGTTCATAATGGGCTCGTTCGGCATCACATCCCTGGGCTCGTTACCCATAGTGGGATATCTCATTGACAAATACGGAAGAAGGAAGTTCATGCTGCTCGGCGCCGCGGTGATGAGCCTGGCGTCCTTCGGAAACCTGTTCATTACAGAGATAGGTTATTTGATCTATATTCCGCGGCTTTTGCAGGGCGTGGGATTTGCGTTCTTTTTCACCTCCGCTGCCACTGCGGCGGCAGACTTCGTCCCCTTCGAGAGGAGGGGTCAGGGCCTCGGCATTTTCGGCGCCTTTACAATCGCCTCTTATGCCATCGGCCCCCCTGTGGGCGAGGCGCTTATCAACAGTGTCGGGTTCAAGGCGTTTTTCATCGCCTCTTCGTCCTTCAGTCTGATAGCTTGCGCCCTGGCTTACGCCTCGGAAGATGCAGATGTGAAAAGGGCGGGCGACTCGTCAGGACTGGATTTCTTCAGGCTGGCGTTCTCATCGAGGTTCGCCCCCGTGTTCCTGACGAACCTTGCCCTTGCTGGAGGATTCGGGGCGTTCCTCAACTTCATTTCCACATATTTAAAATCAAAGGAGCTTAACGTCTATTATTTCTTTCTCACATACTCAATAGTCGTAACAGCCATAAGGGTCTTTGCAGGCAGGATATCCGATGTGGTTGACAGGACGAAGATTATCGCTCCGTCTTTGCTGTTTTTCTCCATAGCGCTCGGCGCAATTTCTCTCATTGATAGAACCTGGGAGTTGATTGTTGTCGCCCTTCTGTTCAGCTTGAGCTACGGGATGCTGTACCCGACACTGTCCGCCCTTGTGATGGACAAGGCCATGGATACCGAAAGGGGCAAGGCCATGGGGGCGTTCAACGCCACTTTCAGCTTCGGGATTAATTTCCTTGCCTTCGGATTCGGATTGGCTGCTGAGGGATGGGGGTATGAAGGGATGTACCTTGCGGCTGCGGTGTTTTCGTTTGTGGGCTTTTTGATTTTCGTGTCTTTTGAGTTAAAGAGGCGGGGTTGAAAACCGGGGGCTTATTGTTTAACCTTGCCGTTGCTATGCAGGTTAAACCCGGCGATTACGTTCTGCTCTTGTCCAAGGATCAGAAAACCTACATGATAAAGGTCACCGAAGACGGGACTTTCGGTACCCACATGGGTAATCTGGAGCACAACGAGATGATAGGGCGAGGGTACGGTGAGGTTGTGAATACTCACATGGGCAAGCCCTTTGTCATCCTGGAGCCCACGATCTCGGACAGGATGATGAAGGTGCGGCGTAAGACCCAGATAATCTATCCGAAAGACGCCGGGTTCATCGTTCTTAAAACCGGTATTCGGCCCGGCATGCGCATAATAGAGTGCGGCTCGGGCTCTGGGGCGTTCACGATTGCGCTTGCCAACGCCGTGTCCCCAAACGGGAAGGTGTTCGCCTATGACAGGAGGGAGGATTTTCTCGAAATCTGCGGGAAGAACGTGGAGGAAAACGGACTCGCCGACTACGTCGAGTTTAAGGTCGGGGTTGCCGGCGGAGGGTTCGAAGAAACTGACGTGGATGTGGTAATGCTCGATCTGCCGTCTCCCTGGGATGGAGTACATGCCTCATACGACGCTTTGAGGGGCGGGGGCAGGATAGCCAGTCTGTCGCCGACCTACAACCAGGTCGAAAAGACCGTGGTAAGTATGGCGGAGGAGGGCTTCGTATACATCGAGACGGTGGAATTGCTCATTCGCAGGATTATGGCCAGGCCGGGCAAAACAAGGCCCGCCGACAGGATGATAGGTCACACGGGCTTTCTCACGTTTGCGCGAAAGGCCATGATAAAAGGGGATGAAGGGTTCAGCGGGATATGAGGTTTTTGAGAACAGATTAGGACTTTGGGGGAGGGCTTGAGAATAAAACTTACCAAAAGGGCATTTTATGCTGTTCTAATTTCCATAGCGGCCGTCATTTTCCTAGCCGCCGCTTACTACTCTACCGATAAGTCAAGAACGTATGTTGTCAAAGACGTCATCGATGGGGACACGATTCTGCTTGAAGATATGCCCTATACGCTCAGGTATATAGGCGTAGACGCGCCCGAAACGCTTAGAGATGACTCCCCTGGAGACCCGTTTGGTGCGGCCTCCACGCAATTCAATCGCTCCCTGGTTGAAGGCAGAGCCGTTAGGGTTGAGTTCGATAAAGAGAAGTACGACCGCTTCGGAAGAATGCTCGGCTACGTGTTCGTGGACGACAAGTTTGTCAATGAGCTTATTGTCGGAAGCGGCCTTGCCCGAGTAATGAGGATCAAGCCCAACGAGAAGCATTTTGAACGGCTCTTGAATGCTGAGACGCTGGCTAAACGTGATAAGAAGGGCATTTGGGGAAATGTTGCCGAGTTGAAACTGCTTCCCGCAAATCAAAAGTTTCTCATTAAGCTTGAGGATGCCGGAAATTACATCGGTCAGAGAGTTGTGGTCAGGGGTGTGATAGCGGATGGAATAAAAAAGGAAAAAGTATTGGTTTTGAATATGGAGGGGGGTATGGAAGTGGTTATTTTTAAAGGAAGCTGGGGGGACTTCAGTTTTTTCGGTATAGAGCCCCTGACCTATTATATGAATAAGAATGTGGAGGTCATAGGCAGGGTTTCTGTTTATCACTCAAGACCCCAAATAATTGTACGCCACCCCATTGCACTGAGGTTGCTGGAATGAGTGTTGAGGAAATACTGCTGACGGGCTCTTCGGAGCTTGGCTTATCCCTTTCCGAATTGCAGCTCAAGCAGCTTGCGACGTACCTGGAGAGCCTGAAGTACTGGAACACCAAGATAAACCTTACCTCAGTAAGGGACGATAAAGAGATAGCGATAAAGCACTTCCTGGACTCCATCACAATAGCTCCGTTTATATCCGATAGCTCTACCGTTCTGGACATAGGCTCCGGGGCGGGGTTTCCGGGCATCCCGCTCAGGATACTCAACCCGACGTTGAAAGTGACCCTTATTGAATCCACTGAGAAGAAGGTGTTTTTTATGAAGCACGTGATAAGAGAGCTGGAGCTTGAGGGTATAACCGCGGTCTGTGGAAGGGCGGGGGATGAGGTAGAAGGGCTTGGCGGGTTGCGTTTTGACTGTGTGGTGACGCGCTCCGTCGGGTCAATAAGGTGCGTAGTGGAGCTGGCCGTACCGTATCTCGACGCCGGGGGGAGTGTTGTGCTCATGAGAGGGAAGCGCGGTGTGAAGGAGTGGGAGGAAGCTAAGGATAAGGTGACTGAAGGGTTTGACCTATCGGAGCTACGTGAATTGTCGCTTCCGTTCGGAGGCGGGCAGAGGGTTATTTTGGTTCTGGAGAGGAAGGGTTAGCAGTGTCCGGGCGAAGCGATAGAGGGGATTTTGTTTTGTTGAACTATTGATTCGGAATGTTAGAATCATGAACCATATATAACGAAAAGGAGACAGAATTGGTACTTTTCCTGGGAGAGAGCGAAGTCGAAGAGCTGCTCACTATGCGCGACGCAATGGCTGTGCTGGAGGATACTTTCAGGGAGCAGGGCAGGGGCGCTGTTATAAACCACCCCCGCCACAGGGTACGGACGGGAAAGAGCATGCTCCATTACCTGGCCGGAGCGGTGCCGAGCATAGGTGTTATGGGGTACAAGGCGTACACATCTTCCCGTGCGGGCATAAAGTTCAGGATATTTCTCCATGACATCGAGACTGGCGAGCTGCTTTCGATTATGGACGGCAACTATATGGGAATGATACGCACCGGAGCCGCCACAGGCGTTGCTACGAAGTATATGGCCAGGGAGGATTGCACATCGGCAGGCATTTTCGGCACGGGGTGGCAGGCCAGAGGTCAGCTTATGGCCGTCAAGGAGGTAAGAGGTATAAAGCGATTCAAGGCATACAGCAGGAGAGAAGAGAACAGAAAGGCCTTTTCGAAGGAGATGGAGTCGGTCTTGGGCGTCGAGGTTATCCCTGTGGACAGCGCACAAGAGGCGCTTGAAGGCTCTGATATCGTTATAACGGCCACCACGGCTGCGGAGCCGGTTTTTAAAGGAGGCTCGATTGAAAGCGGAGTTCACATAAATGCAATCGGAGGGAACTTCCTCTACAGGCGTGAGATCGATGAGAAAACGCTGAGACAGTGCGGCACTATTGTTGTGGAGTCGAGGGAGCAGTCGAAGGTCGAAGCCGGGGAGCTGCTGCCTTTAGTAGAGAAAGGACGGCTTGAGTGGGACAAACTCATAGAGCTTGGAGATGTGGTTGTCGGCAGCGCGTCCGGGAGGAAGAGCGAGGAGGACATTACACTATTTAAATCGCTCGGCATAGCCGTTGAGGACATAGCCATTGCCACGACCTTTGGTATGTCTGCTATCATTATTTTCGGGCAGGTTATACATCGGAATAGCGGTTACCGACAATCCCAACTAAAGAGGTATTATTATTCATTTGTTGTCCATGTCCGGGCGAGTTTCCGCCGCGCTCCGCCGGCCGGTGGAATGCTGGTCCTGGATCTTGTCCTGAAGTTTCATCAGCCCGTCAAGGACCATCTCCGGCCGCGGGGGGCAGCCCGGGATGTAGACGTCAACCGGCATGATCGTGTCGATCCCCATCACGGTCGCATAGTTGTCATAGAAGCCGCCCGTGCAGGTGCAAACTCCGAAGGCGACCACCCACTTCGGCTCGGCCATCTGGTCATGGATGCGTTTCAAGACCGGCGCCATCTTGTGACTGATCGTGCCCACGACGAAAAGCACGTCCGCCTGGCGCGGGGAAAACCGGGGCAAGCCCGCTCCGAAGCGATCCACGTCGTAGTGAGAACAGGCGGTGGCCATGTACTCCATCCCGCAGCACGCGGTCACGAAGGGATACTGAAAGATCGAGAACTTCCGGGCCCAGCCAAGGGCCGCGTTGAGGCGACTGGTCATGAACGTATCGTTCAGCATGTCAAGTCCAGTCCAGGGCGCCGTTGTCCCAGGCGTAGATGTAGCCCACCATCAGGATCCCCAGAAAGAACCCGATCTCCACCAGGCCCACGATTCCGAGCGTGCGGTAGACGACGGCCCACGGGTAGAGGAAAACGAGTTCGACGTCAAAGAGAATAAAAAGGATTGCCGTCAAATAAAACTTAACCGCCAACCTCCCGAAGGGGAGGGAGATGGGATCCTTTCCGCATTCGAAAGTCGATAACTTTACGGGTGAGGGCTTCTTTTTCCCCAGCGTGGAGGCCAACAGCACCATCGCTCCCGTGATCCCTCCGGCCAGGACGAAACTGACCGCTAGCCCGATGTACTCGCTCATCGGCAGAGGGCCTCGCTTTCATCAGGAAACAGAGCTGTAAGCATCATGGCGACACCGCCCACCGCAAGAAGCTGCCCGGGAAGATTCCCCCTAGTATAGTGACCAGCGCAGCCACCGCAAGCGCCGCGAACACCGGCGCCGGACAGCCGGACGGTGCCGGCTCCTGCGGTTCTTTCATGTACATGAGGACGGCCACACGCAGATAGACGAAAGCCGACACCACGCTGCACACCACGGCCAATACGGCCAACCCCGGATAGCCCGCGCGCATGACGCTGAGGATCACGACGAACTTGGCCGCGAATCCCGCCGTGGGCGGGATGCCGGTCAGGGACAAGAGGAAAAGGAGCATGAGCGCAGCGGTTCCGGGGCGCTGCGCCGCCAGACCCTGGTACCCGTCCAGTTTCTCGCCTCGAGCGCCCAGCGCGATCACCACGCCGAAGGCGCCCAACGTCATAAAGACATGGAAGCAGGTATAGGTCATGGTCGCCGACGCCCCGTCGGGAGTTCCGGAAATGAAGCCCAGGATGGCGTAGCCGGCATGGGCAATGGAGGAATAGGCCAGTAGGCGTTTCATGTCGGTTTGGGCCAGAGCGATGATGCTCCCTACGAGGATGGAAAGGCCGGCGAGCCCGGCCAGGACCACGGACAAGAAGCGGGATTCAGAGGCGAAGGCGACCAGGCAGACGCGTCCGATCGCGGCCAGGCCCGCCGCCTTGGAGGCGGCCGCCAAAAAGGCCGCGACCGGTACGCTCGCACCCTGGTACGCGTCCGGGGTCCAGGCGTGGAACGGTGCCGCCGAAATCTTGAAGGCCAGGCCCGCGGCGATGAGCCCTATGGCCGCCAGGAGGATGGGGTTGCTCGCGGGGTCGACCCCGGAGAGAGCCGAGGCAATGGCGGCAAAGTCCGTAGCGCCGGTCACGCCGTAGGTCAGGGCGATCCCGTAAAGGAGGAGGGCCGACGCGAAGGACGCCAGGAGAAAGTACTTGATCGCGGCCTCGTTTGACGCGGATCGCTCCACCGTGATTCCGACCAGAATGTAGGAGCAGAGCGTCATGAGTTCGAGGCCCAGGTAGAGGGTCAGGAGATCGAGGGCGGAGACCGCGAACATCATGCCCGTCGAGGCCAGGAGGAGCAGGGCATGGTACTCGGCGGGCCGAATCCGCTCCTCGTCGATGCGCCGAACGGAGAGGAGTGTGGCCAGCGCCAAGGCGGCGAGGATGAGAATCTTGAAGAATTGAGAGTACGCGTCCACCGTGAACATGCCGCCGAACCCGGTTTGGGTGCCTCCGGACAACTGCCAGCCGGAGACGAAGGCGGCAACCAGCGCCGCGAGAACCGTCGCGGCCGCGACCCGGGGTACTTTCCGGACCCGGCGGGCCACGAGGAGGAGCGCCAATGCCGTGCCGACCAGAATCAGCTCCGGCAAGAGCAGGGCCACGTCCGTCAGGTTCGCGCCGTTCATGGAGTGGCTCCGGTCGCCAAAAGTTCCTTCACGGTTTCACGAAGATACGAGAGGACGCATTCCGGGTAGAGGCCCAGACCCACGGCGAGGAAGGCGAGGGGGGCCAACGTGGCCACCTCACGGGCGTTGAGCTCGAGCTTGAGCCCGTCAAGCCCCGGGTTCCGCTCGCCCATGACCACCCGGTAGTAGAGCCAAAGCATGTAAATCGTTCCCAGGGCCACACCCCAGATGGCCATGCCGCCCAGCCAGGCGTTGGTTTGGAAGGCACCGGAGATGATGAGGAACTCTCCGATAAATGAGTTCAACCCCGGGAAGCCCGCGGCGGCCAGGCAGAAGAGCGCCAGGAAGGTGGCGTAGACCGGCGCGACTTTGGCCACTCCACCGTAGTCCGCGATCTCGCGCGTGTGGGTACGCTCGTAGATCATGCCGACGCACAAGAAGAGGGCCGCGCTGACGATCCCATGGTTGATCATCTGCAGGATCGCGCCCTCCACCCCGCTCCGGTTGAGGGTGAAGATCCCCAGGGTGACGAAGCCCATGTGGCTGATGCTCGAGAAGGCGATGAGGCGTTTGATGTCCGTCTGGGCCAGGGTCACGTAGGCGCCATACACGATGGCGATCACGGAGACGATGAGCATGGGCGTCAGGAAGAGCTGCACGGCATCGGGAAGGATGGGCAGCGAAACCCGTAGGAAACCGTAGGCCCC
>JADFKM010000017.1 GCA_022564935.1 Candidatus Dadabacteria bacterium | reverse complement strand
AGCTTGCCTTCGAGCTTCTCGATGCTCTCGTATACCTTATGTATAGGGGTGCGGCCCGGCGTGAGGTGTGCCTTTGCAAAGCGCCCGAACCTTACAAAAAATCCTCAGACGCAACCTCCGCATCCGACGCCGCGCTCTCGCCGACGCTTTGGTAATGGGTGATGAACTCGTTGAGAAGGAACTGCGATTTCATGAACTCCGCTTTCATGAACGCGGGGTCATACGGGGCGGAGCTGCCACCTTCGCCCTCCACATTCTCCCACTCCTTGATTATCTCCTTGGCTATGAAGTCGGCCAGGCGCTCCGGATCGAACTCCTTGCGCATCTCGCTCGTACCCCTCACCGCATAGCTCCTGAAGCTGCGGATGGACAGGTTGTTGATTATCTTCATAGACGGGTACTTCACCCTGAAGCCTATCTCCCGCCACTGCTCCGATAATACGACCTCGGCCCCCCCCTCGTCCCTGTACGTCGGGAACTCTTTTATGTCCGCGTACGGAGTTATCCATACATATTCGCCCACGTTCTTCGTAAGACCCTTAAGCGTAGCCATAAACGCCTCCTGTTGCGACGGTTTGTTTGTTGAGAGAGGGGAGGGAGCATACATGTATGCCCCTTCCCCTGCTCCGTTATTGCTTTTCTTTCTTGCCGTATTCTATGCGATTCGTTTCGGGGGGATCTGTTTCTAGGGGATTCGTCTCAAGGGGTGAAATGCCGGCGGGTACGGGCCCGGCAGGCGCAGTCTTTGACAGCTTGAACTCCGGCTCGCAGATTATAGTCCTGCCGGTGTAGTACCGGAGCTTCACTCTCTTGCCGCCCTCATAGCAGATACAGCCCTTGAAATCGGCGCTCATCATGTCCCTGCCGGCCATTGTCAGCTTCTCGGGGCGAAACAGCCCCGCAGGCGGCTCCTTGCTCTCGATCCAAAGCTTAACCCTCGGGTAGTTGAGTTTGCTCAATATGGGCCTCCTGTGCGATTAATATAAAGTGTATTCAGTGGTCAAAATTGTGATTTTCACGTCCGACTGCTCCGTTGCGTCTCTCAAGGCCGTGAAGCTTCGCGTATCGGTAATCGGCCCCTCGTCGGGTAGCGCTGGGTGCGGGGAGCCCCCGTATTTGACCCTCGGCAGGTCGATCTCGAGCGTGTGGTTGGCATCAAGCGTGTACGTCCACTTGACGTTGAGGCTCGATTCCACTTCCTCTATCGCCTTCTTTACCAGGCTGGCGTCGTTATATTGATATTGAATACTGCCGCTTGTCCGCTCCTTGCCTTCGGTCGCCGCCCCTATGAACCTCGAGCCCACGGTGAACCTGTCGGCCGAGATGTTGTTCTCGATATTAAGAGCCATACTCTCCACGGTGGCTATTGCGGAGCCGCCCTCCTTGAGTGCCGCTTCCCACGGCACCAGCGGGTTGTGCGTCACGGAGGTGAGGGTTCCAAATATGTCCCTTTGCAGCATCTGCGCCCCCTGCGCAAGGAACGACACGTTCATTGTATTGATGCCGCTTGGGTCCAGGGTCAGGTCTAGAGAGTTTATCTTCGCCCCTCTTATGAGCGCCAGGGAGTCGATGTCCGAGAGGTGCAGGAGCATGCTCATCCCCGGCGGCAGTGAGCCTCTTTTAATCGTGTGAGTGAAGGGCGTTATGACCTCATCGACCGTAGAAGAACCGGCATGCGCCTGTCTTACGGGCTGCTCTATATCGACTGTGGTCGACGCCCCTCCCCATGCCGCGTCTACTTTTACAATCTCGGCATTGTCCCCGGACTCTATTCGCAGCAGGTCTCCAACGGAGATATTTGTGAAGGCCGCTACCTCGATAGTCCTATCCCCGATAGCCGCAACGTTCGCAAGAGTGGTAGCGGCCGGGGTTACGGGCTCTGCCGGGCCTGTGCTCTTATACGCCGCATTGAGCGCGTGGGCTAAGAACACCCCTACGCCCTCGGTGGCTATCTCCACCGTGAGGTTTCCGTTCACGACGTAGTTTCCCGAGCGCACACCTTGAACCCCCTGTCTCACGCCGTCGATGGCCCCCGACTCGAACTGCTGCAATTCGCCGTCCAGGTTATAGCTCGTGATCGCGCCTATCTTTACGAACCCGGCAAGACTTTGCTCCACCACCGCCTCTCCTATTTCGTGGCGGTAATTAATTCGCGTGTTCGGGTGCAGAGTAAGAACATTGCTTGAGATGGAAAGAATTTCTACGTATTCAAGGTTCCTCGAATCCCCGACTTTTATCTTGTCCCCTATGGCGAAGTTCGTCGCCGAAGCCACCTCAATGCTCGTAGCCCCCGGACCCGCCGCCGCCACGGAGATCGTAGAGCTCCCGCCCCCGCTCACATCTGGGAAATCGGGAACCCCGAAGCTCTGCTCTCTCCTAAAGCTGACTAATCCATTGCTTCCTGATGCTTGTGCCATGCTGTATGTTTACCTCCGTCCTGCCTTCAGCGGGCAGGTTATTCCGTGTGTCTATCGTTCATCCTGAACGTCATGCCGTACCACCATACGCCGCTCTTCTCGGCAATGAACCCCTCCCTTACGGGAAACATCTTAGAAAGGGACTGGCCGCCCGTTGTAACGACGTACCCCGTAAGGCTTGAGCGCACGGAGTCGAGCACCCCGTAAGCCCCCTGATGAGAGCGCAGATTCCTGAAAACCACGACGATAACGAACTCAAGGGTCCTCGTCTGAGTGATGGTATTGACGACCCTCGGCTCTGTGAACTGAGAGCCGCGGTACTGAACCAATACGGCCCCCTTGGGATGGCTGAGGATGTAGTCCTGCGGCCTGTCGGGGAACGGCTCGACTGTGGCTGTGGCCGCCGTGACGTCTGTCTGCAGCTTGGTGATAATCGCATCTTCAATCTGCTCTGTGGTCGGCATGGTTCAATTCTTCACAGCCTATTTCACAGCCTCTTTTATTTCCTTAAGAATCATAGTCTGAACGGCTAATCCAACTTTGATGTCCACGAGGTCTTTCCTGATCTCTTCTATGTTCGTCTCGTTCTTCGATACCTTCTCTTTTATGTATTTCTGATCCTTTTCCATCGAGCTGTATTTTACATCGATCAGCTTATCGACTTCTCCGCCCGATACCCTATCGCTTGCGAAGCCGAACCACGCTCCGGCTCCGGTCACCACA
This sequence comes from Candidatus Dadabacteria bacterium, assembly GCA_022564935.1. Classification (GTDB taxonomy): domain Bacteria; phylum Desulfobacterota_D; class UBA1144; order Nemesobacterales; family JADFKM01; genus JADFKM01. The sequence continues at coordinate 29,748 of JADFKM010000017.1, read as the reverse complement.
ACGGTCAGGGCAATTATGGCTATCTGCTTCCACACGTCGCCGGGCTTCCCCGAGCAGTTTATCTTCGTCATTTACCCGAGCTCCTGCCGGGCTCACCCGTGCTAGGCTCCGTGTCCCAGAGGGAACCCAGAGGGACGCGCTCTTTTAACGGTTTAAGCCGCCGTTTTAGGTTCTTCATCGGCGCCGCCACCCGTCATATTTCCTCCATCGCTCCGGTATCCGGGTTGTACCTCATTTCGCCCCGCTCCCACGCGTCGAGGTTGTCCGGGGTAAGTCCCCTAGATTCCAGAGCTTCAGAGATTGGCTGTGTCATAAGCTCCTCAAACTCCCGCTCGTCTATCTCGCCGCTCCCAAACGCCTCGATTATTTCCGGCGAGGTCTTTATCAGCTCGCCTATGACAGCCAGTATAATGGGAAGCAGCTGTATCATCGATCCCCTCCGCCTGTCTTGATCCCAAGCTCGGCCGTCAAGACGGATATGCTCCTTGCCGCTTCGACCATCATGTTGTGGGCAGCGCTGTATGTATCCAGTACACGGGCCATCTCTCGCAGCTTCCTCATCTCCGCAACAGCTTCCGGTGTCGGCTCCCGCGAGGCAAGCGTTTCCATGCGCTCGACCACTTGCGTCTTTACAACATCATGCGTGGTTTTCGAGATGTAAAGCCCCGCCTTAGTCGTCTGCTTAATTCCACAGCCCACTATAAAAAGCAACGCAAGTATTAAAAATATCGAGACGTTATTTCTGTTCATTAATTAGCCCCTTTTTTAGCCATTCCTCTGCTCACCGAATATCCTAGAGCAGACGCGGCCATGATAGCAAAGCCCAACACCCTGCACAATATAGGCACGCCCTCAGTGCAAGTTCCGGCACTGGAATCACAGGTTGGGCACATGGCAATCATAACGACACCCACGATTTGAAGCCCTATTGTCACCCAAAATTCCGTTGTTTTGTATCCTGATTTCATGCTAATTTAACCTCCATGTCATACAGCCTATTGAGCCAGCCGTCGAGGAACTTTGGCTTATTGAGGCTCCGGTAGTATTTCTCCATCGCTACGAGGAACCATGTCATCACTTGCATCGGCCTCGTCCTATTGAGGCACGAAAGCGTTACCGGGCCGATAATACCGTCCATTGTCAACTTCGTTTCACTCATGCTTATATTGACCGCCTCTTGCAACCTTTGGTGCGCCGTTCTATGTCCGGTATTCACCGCCAGGTCGAACACCTTTGTCGCAATCGCCTCGCTATTAATCTTGTCGTATTCCGGCTTCCAATAATCGCCCCAATAAATCGCAACCGCCTGGTTTCTCGTGAGGCTCTTTATATCTAAAATAGGGAAACTCCTCTTGCTTATGCCGAACTTCGTTTCCCCTCCGGGGTCGTCCGGGTCATTGACGTAACCCCCCTCGTGCTTCAGCACGTATTCGACTACCCTTAGAAACCTGTTGTTCATGATAGCATCCGGTCAAGTTTGTCCGTATCGAATACCCTGTCGTCTGCGACCCTGTTTGTCTTGTAGCTGCCCAGAGCCTCGTCCGTCTCCTCCGGGGCGCCTATCTGCGCCCTTCCCGCCTGTACGTCCTTCAGCAGCTTCAACGCATCTGCGTGCAGCGTCTTTACGTCCTCCGGGGTCTCCGATTCCGGCCTGCGCGTATATAGCTCCCAGATGGCGAGATCAACGGACAGCTTCTTTATGATCGCCGGAACGGGGTTGAGGGGAACCGTGTATCTGCTCCTCAAATATGCGTCGATCGTCTCGTCCGCGTCCGCTACGGCCTCATTCAATACGGCGACGTCTATTGTCGTACCGTTCACGTCATCGGTGAGAAGCGCCACAGTGGCCGTAGGCAGGGACTTCTCGATGTCTGCTTGAACGCTGTAGGCCATCAGTCACCTGCGTCCCGGCTCTCTTTATAGAAAAGCCCTTCTGTCCCCCGATGGGGAACCCCCACTATGTGCCGCTCCCGCTTTTTCTTTCTCTTCGTATCGGGAATGAGCTTCTCCGCCCATCCCTTCTCTATGAACATCTTCCCCGTCTTCGGGTCAAGCTCGTACTCCACGCCGTATTCGTAATACTCGCCGTCGTGCTTAACGCTTGAGAGCATCTTGAGTTTCATGTTTTAGTGATCCCCTTACGCCACTGCGTCTTCGATCATGTACCCGAGGTCAGATGCTATGATTTTTTCATCCGAGTTCCAGCCGACCTTGATGTAATGCGCGCCCTTAACGCCCATCTTCCCGTCGAAGTCCCGGTAGGTGGTCCGGTCGGTCTCTACGAAGGAAACGCCAAACGTTATGCCCTTTATGCCGGGGCTCGGATTTACGTGGAGCGCCACCATGTGCTTGCCCCATATCCTTGCGTATGCAGGGGTCTGCCCCTCGTCGGCTGTGTTCTTGCGCGCCCTGCCGATGAGCACCCTGTTCACGTCGAAGAGCGAAGCCACCTCGGATGAGGAGGCGAGTCCGCCCTGCGAGCCCTGGAACCGCGTCGATGATTTCACCGCGTCGAGCACCTCGGGCAGTATGCGAAAAACCTTCCAGGCTTCCTCTCCGAAAACGAGGGTGTTAGCCCTCATGAAACAGGTCTCCACGGCGGTGAGCACATCGCTTACCGGGTCGTCCGCCGAGCCGCTCCACTGGCTGGTTCCAGACAACGTCACCTTGTTGCCCGACGGGTAAGTTGCGGCCAAAAACACGAGCGCCGCCACCCTGTCCTCCTGCGCCAGGTCGAGCCGCTCGTTCAGGAAGTCGTTCGTGTCCACGAGCGGGGAGACGGGATTGTCCGAGGCGTCCACGACCTCCTGCGGCACCCAGTCCGCAAGGGCATGGTCGGTCACCGTAAAGGTCTTCGTGCCAAGGTCCCAGTCCACCTCGTTCGGCATGCTCTTCGGCCCCACGGCGTCGTCGACTATAGAGTAAACGTCGGCCTTGGTGTACTCGAAGTATTTATCGCTCGGCTTCCTTACCCTGACGATAGGCATTACGCTACGCCATATAAGCTCGTCGTTGCTGTATTTAACGCTCAGGTTCGTCAGCGGTGTGTCGATATGTACGTCAGTTCTCTCCGGCATCTATTTTTCACCTCCCAATTGTAAAGTATTTATCCCTGTATGCGGCTGGGCATGAGCAGACACGCGATTATGTCACCGCTGACGCCCGACTGCATGGCCATGCCTATGATCGTGTTGTTAACGCCCGCCGTAGGGGCGGCTGCAAGGCCCTGCCCGTTCGCGTCGCTCGTGAGGTAATCGCCTCTAGTGACGGTCCCGCCCAGTTTTAGGCGGCTTATACCCGTCATCATCACCCTCACCTCGTCCTCCGCGCTACTGGCCGTGTGCTGGGCGATGCCTATGAGCTGGTCTGAGTTGGCCGCAGCCTGAATGACGTGGTCATCGTCAGCGCCTAACTTAACGATCCGCAGCTCGTTTACCGCCGCTCCGGCCAGCGATTTCTTTTCAATCCCTGAACTCTGTCCAATTGCCATGCTCGTTCACACCTCCGTTATTGCATAAATCCGGTTATTTTAAAAGTCTCATTATTTCATAAAATCCGGGTTCTCTTTGGAAAGCTCCTTAGTCGCCTCTTTGTAGGAGGCGTACTCGTTGAGCCCCCTGTCCTTCGCAATCTCCCTTGTCCTGCGCTTAAGCTTCTCTTCGAACTCTGTGGATGCGTCGCTTGCCCGCTCCTTCGTCGCCAGCTCCTTGAAATCGGCGAGCTTGGGCATCCGCTCGACGATGCGTTTTATAAATTCGCCCGCGTCGCTCTCCGACTCGGAGAAGTCGCGGGAGCTCAAAGCCTCGTGCATGTCTACAAGCCCCGCCCTTAAATCTTGGGAAAGCATGTACCGCCTTCCGGCGTCGTCGAGGTATATCATGAAGTCGCGCTTGTTCAGTCTCGCCTCCAGCTCGGCGGCCCTTTTCTCCGCGCGCTCAGCCCTGGCTCGGATTTCTGTGATCTCTTCGAACGCCCGTACATTATCCGGGCTGTTTTCAAGAGCCGTTTCCTCTTCCTCACGAGACTCGTTATCAGGGGATTGGGCCTCTTCGAGTCTCGCCTCAAGCTCCGCTATACGCTCCAGCGCAGCTTTAAGACCGGCCTCAAGCTCCGTTATTTTCTGCCGGTCGTCATTTCCCTCATGCGGGGTAACCCGAGCGTTGTCGTCCATATGGTTTTCACCTCCGGAGTTGTTTATCTTACGCTCCTTGTTCTCGACCACCCATTCCCACTCCCTGAACTCCCCGTCGGCTGCGAACTGCACGTCGGCAAGCCCCTTTACCGCAGGGGGAACGGCTCCAAGGAAGCCCACATGCCGCAGCGCGTCGTCGGGGTAAAGGGATATGGAGCGCTTCTTGTAGAGTCCGCTCTTGAGGGCATCCATCAGCTCAGGCGCGAGGTTTTTGACCTTCGCCATCAAGACGCTGCCGCTCCGCTTGAGTGCCTCAACCCAGCCGTAGGCGGGCTTGTTGTCCTTGGGGTGCCCTATCACCACGGGTGCCTCGTGAACCGCCGGGTCGTACTTTCCGGCGATCCCGTCGAGGTCGGCGTTAGTCCACGTCTTTGAGAGACCCGCCGAGTCGGTGTGTGTTCCGGTCTTAAATATTTCTATCCACATGGTTCCACCTTCCGCATGTGTTCCACCTTCTGCATGTGTTCCGCCTTCCGTTCTGGTTCCACTTTCCGCATATGTTCCGCCGTCTCATGCTCTCCGTTGCGGCGACCTTAAGCCTATGATACTCTATAACGAAGCAGGAAGTCAGTAACCGAAACACAATTTACCAACCGAGACTGTCTATGACCACACACGACGACTTAACGATCGCGCTCATTCACGTAAAAGGGGCGGCGAAGCTCCTGTGCATGTCGGTGCACGCGCTCCGCAAGCGCATAGCGAACCGGGAGGTGCCGTTCGTTCGCATCGGCAGGCGCATATACTTCGACCGCTCGGACCTGCGGGACTGGATAGAGGATCAGAAGGTTCCCCCGGAAAGGAAGGGGTAATCTACCCCTCGGCTTCGAGGTATTTTTCGAGGGCGTCCTTGACGACCTGGTTGAGGGTCTTGCCCTTCTCCCTGGCGTACATGACGACCCGGCGGTGGAGGCCGCTTCCGGGCCGGACATTGAAGCTGCCCTTAAACGGCTTCTCCGGCTCTATCCCTTCCTGCTCACACAAATCGAGGTAGTCGTCCACGGCCTCGTGGAAGTCGTCGCGCAGTGATTTTACGTCCGTGCCTTCGTAGGTGATGAGCGCCTTTATGAACTCCAGCTTGCCGTAAAACAAGCCGTCCTCGTCGCTGTATTTCACTGAGCCGTCGTAGCCCTTGTACCTCATCATGTCGCTCATATCATCCCGCCTCTCTCTAAATTTTCTATTACCAGGTCGATCTGATACCTCCTCAAAACACCGTCGTGCGGCTCGTGCAGTGTGATTGGGGCGGTTCTTTCGTGAACGAAGCGTCTCCGCGACCCTCCTGTCTTCCCTCTTTTCGCCTCCTCATACCCAAGCGCCTTCAACAACATCACAAGCTCCCTCCACTTAAAATCCTTCGGCCTGTCAAGCAGTCTCTTTATCAGTTTTTCTACCCTGCTCACAAGCTGCCGCTCCAACAAGTCATAGATTGATTATAGCACATATTATAGAGAATTGCAACTAGTACTAGTCGCTAATGAGAAAAATGCGTGACCCTTCCGTTTTAATAGTGCAGAGAGAGGCGAGGGAGGACCGGCACTACCCCTGTGAAGCAACTCCCGAGAAGTCCCCCCTAAAAATCCCCCAGGAAGTCGCTGTAGAGCGCGGCGATCCACTCCATGTCGGGGTTCGTGAGGGTGAGGAACGGGCGGGCGGGCATGAACTCCGTGCCGAACTGAAGGGCTGCGGCGTATGGGACGTCGGTGCCCACGGAGGCGAAGTCAGCGCCGAACTCCGAGGCGATAGAGCTTTTGAGCGCGCCGCTTTCGTTGAGGATGTCGCCAGGCCAGGCGCCCCGTCTCCTGCGCGCCTCCTTTGTTGAGGGGGCGATGTCGGGCCAGGGGGGCTTCCCCTCCCGCTCGAAGTTCTCAGCTACCGCTGCCGCCATCGCATCTGCAATCTCGCGCATCACTGCGGGCGAGCCTGCCGCTTTGCGCTCCACTTCCTTCGCAAGCGCATCGAGCGCCCTTATCACCTGATTAAAGTCGACTGTTATGAGCATCGCTCTCTCCTTGTCGCATACTTACCCATAACATGCCCTCCGTGTCTCAACTTTATGGTTATCCGTTCAGTTTAAAATATTCCGCACCTGCCTTACCCCTTAGCTCTACTCCCCGCGCTCCTATCCCCTTGCGACGCGGGGGGCAATATCCCCATCTCCGAGGCCGTAGGTCTTCTTCCAGTACTCGTCCGTGAAAGCAACACCCGCTCTGGAGAGTATCTCGTCGCGCTCGGCCTGCGTCTTATCGACCCGCTCCCTCTCGAACATCCTGAACCTTGGCATTGCCCGCAGGTCATTGCTGAAGTTGATTGTCCATACCCACTTTATGAGCGTGTTGAAAACGCCCTCTACTATCCTGCGGTCACCGTCTATAATATCGCGCCTCACGTCCATGTGGACGCGCCCGGCCGCGAGGCTCCCCCTGTCCCCCACCTCCGTGGTGAGGGTTTGTCCCAGAACGGCCTTCGATATCTCGGAGTTCATGGCGCCGAGGAACTTCTCGTACGTGGAGGTGGAAGAGCCCCTCGTGCTCGTCTCCAGCGTGTCTATGTCGCTCCCCTCAGGGATGGCGGCCACGGCGTCCTGGACCATCTTCTCCATCATATCCAGCATCCTGTCTATCTCCTCCTGGCTTGCGGCGGCGGGGTGCTTTCCCACTATAAACGGCATCCCGAATTTCTCCGCGAACCGCGCCCAGAACTTTATACCGCCCCTCTTAAACGTGACGGGCCAGAAGCAGCGCGACAGCACCTTCTCGCCGAACGGGTTGTCGTACGAGGCGTCGTGCGCGGCCACGAGGAAAGAGAACGGGGGCAGCGGCTCGCCCTCGGGGTTGCGCTTGGTCTTGAACAGCATTAGGTTCTCACTGTCGAAGGTGAACCACTCCGGGGGCTTCCCGATCACGCGCACCGGGAGACGGAGGCCGTTTGCGTCGGTCTCCCACAACACCTCCAGAGGCTGGAAGCCATAGAGCGGCGCGTTCAATATTTCGCCGATAACCGCGCCCATGTCGTACCGCTTGAACATGCCCTCGATCACTTCCACTCTTCCTTGATCCCTCCGGGCTTCTCCTTCAGATTCCCCCTCTGGGGACGCGGCGCCGCTGCGGGCGATCTCCCATTCCAGCGAGAGCACGCCCGCCTTCCTGCTCTGCACAGTGGCGTAGAGGTGCGCGTCGGCTATGAGGTCTCTGAGCGCCGTTATGTCCCTGCCCGCCTTCTTTAGTATCGGGTCGGGGTCAGGCAGCGTCATGCTCGAGAGCAGCGTAAGGGTCGCCGCGCTCACGTCCCTGGTGGCGATCTGCGCTATCTGCTTGCCAAACGTCCCATTGTGCGCCGCGTAGTATCGATTGCTCCTGTCGAATATGCGGAGCGCTTTTTGGATTATTCCTTGCTTGCTCATGTCATCTCTCCGTTCCTATTGTTTTTTTTGCGCAGAACGCTGAAGCTCTCTGTGCTCTAATTTTCTTTTTTAACTGCGCCCTTATCGCCCGCCGGCTTTCCCTCTTCCCAGACTTATCGAACTGCGCGCCGAGTGCCCCGTCCGTCCCTTCATTTGTTTCCCGCTCAGCTCCAATAACCTGCCGTTATGACGCCGGCTTCTCCGCGTCCCCGGCTCGTCACCCTGAAGGGCGCCTTGAACTCGGCCGCAGCGTGAACCGCCAGGGCCAACGCCCAGAAGCGGTCTGCGTTCCCGTCCGGCTTTGCGCCGCTCGCTACGTCAAACCTCACGTTCCCAGCAGCCGTTACGATTTTTTTGACGCTGTGCAGATCCTCGCGTATCTTCACGTCTTCGGGGATAAAAACCGTCCTCTGCTCGAACCGTTTTTTAAGCCCATAGGCTAGGCTCTCTTTTAGGGGCGCGGTGAAATTAACGGCTTCGACTTTATATTCACCATACAATTTTTTCGCCTCTTCCGCAAGCTGCATGCCCAGGCCCGAGGCGTCTATACACGCCCTTCTTAACGAAGGGTGCGATAAATATTCATACAGTATCGCCCTCTGCTCGGCAAAGGGCATTCGTTCCATCACGCGCACCGCGCGGGTGCAGCACCGCTCCCCTTGGCGCTCAATAAGCCAGATCACGCTCAGGTCTTTTTTTCTGCCTACGTCCATGCCGAGGAACAGGTCCTTTTTGTGAAGCCCCTCTATCGATTTATAGAGACTCGGCATCTCCACCGAACGTATAAGCTCATAAGAAATAAACACTACCGACTCATCTACCGGCTGACAGCAATATTCCTGCTGCCACGTGCTTTCATCGACGCAGTCCGCGCGGAGCTCTTCGAGCCACTCCCGTCTTTCCCCGGCCGTGGTCCGGCGCCGCCTTATTTTATCGAGCAGCCCTTCCCCTACGGCATCATGTATATCCGTCCTGTGACGGCTCCAGTTAAGCTGCGCTTTCGTGACGGCTTCGAGGAACCTGTAGAACATACTGTTCTCTCCGTTGTGAGTGCTGAGAATCCGCAGCGGATAACCCCAGGTAACGCACGGCCTCGCGGCCTCCCACAGCTCCTCAGCCCGTTCATGGTGAGCGAACTCGTCGAGTATGACCTTGCCTCCTTTGGAGCGGAACTGCTTGGGGTTCGAGCTGAGGGCGCCTATGCGCGCCCCGTTACCGAACTCGATAGAGTGCACCGCCGCCCCCTTGTCGCCGATAACGGGATTTGAATTAAGAATGTTCAGCAGGCGCGCCCACTCCCAACAATACAACATGTACTCCTTCGCCGCCGTCTCGTCCGAGGACGTGTACCACACCGCAGGCACCCGCCCGAGGACGCAGTCCATCACGTCTTCATAGGCCTGAGTATAGGTGGCGCCTATGCGCCTGGCCTTCTCCCAGAGCTTCACGGGCGCACTGTCTCCCAGCCAGCGCCGCTGGTACGGAAGGAAAATCGCGTCCCCAGAGGGGAGCCCAGCGGAGGGGAGACCGGGGGCAGCGGCTTTCTGTAAGCGGCTCTCTATGCGCCCCCCTGTTCCTGCGGCCTCGCTTTTATAGAAAAGCCCGTGTCCCAGAGGGAACCCAGGCACTATGTGCCGCTCCCGCTTTTTGCGGCGCCCGGTATCGGCAGCCCGTATTCCCTGCATACTCTCTCAATCTCCTCCAGCGACGACGGCCTCACGGCCTCCTCGGATTCGCTCTTAGACCCGTAGCCCCGTTTCTTCCCTTTCGTGGTCAGCCTGAATTTCACCGCCCAGGAGTCCCCTTTTTCGATCGCTTCTATCAGCATCTTTTCCGAAACGTCGGTCATGCGCTCGTCCTCCTGCGCAAGGGCCTGTTTGAGCCGCGGGCGTGCCTCGATAAAATGAAAGACCGCCTCCCTGGACGCACTGCACCGCTCGGCGATGGTCTCTATAACGGCGCCCGAGTCTTTTATCGCCTTCTCTACCTTCACAACGGTTAGCTTAGCCATCGTGCACGTATCCGCTCTCCGGAGGCTACTGTATGGACAGCCCCGTGTACAAGCTCCTGAGCTTATCGAGCTCGCGCGTGTTAAACAGTATTTCGTCCTCGATCGCCAGGCCGTCCAGCGCGCCCGACCTCACGAGTCCCGCAAGCTCATTTTCATTCAGGCTCAAATACTGCGCGGCCTCTTCAAAGGTTAACACATTCTGCTCACCGATTTCCATTTCGCTGTTTTTCTCTCCCGCTCTCCCGCATCCAACAAATGGGATGTTTGATGCGCAAATTTACTTTGGTAGACGCGTATGCGACGCATCCGTTGAGACTTTCGACTCTAATAATCCTAATCAAGTCGGTTTAGATTGGGGGGTTTTTTGGTTTTCATCATTCAAAACACGTGTATAATGTTAACACAATTTACTCGCTCGTGTCTATCGTCCGCGTCCTTTATTCGCTCCCGTTTTTAGAAGGACTAGGCATAACGGCCTCGTGGAGCAACCGCGTAACTACCGACCTGCGCCCGCGCTTCATGGCTTCCTTGAGCATGTCCTCCACCCTCTTCAAGACGCGGTCGCGGCGCGCAAGCTTCTCTATCCGCCTCTTTACCAGCATAAGATCGATCGGCCTGTCGAGCTCATCGCGGAGCCTCTTAATTTGCTCTCTAAGGTCGTTGCTCTTCCTGACCTCTCTTTTATACCTCAACTCTAAAATTTCATAGGCCAACGGCCAAGTCTTTTCCATTTTTTTCCAGGCCCTCCCGCTGGGTTCCCTCTGGGAAGACACTCTTTTGTTGTTGTAAAGACCACAGAGTTATTCATTGAAGCCGTGTATCGTTCTGTCCCTTTTTTATACGTGATAATGCGCTTTATCATGAATGAATATCGCCGCTTTGAACCGGTTTTCCTTTCGCCCGATCATGTGCTTTCATCCCAACACCCTCTACGGCTAAACGGTGCGTTTCGCCTTGCCTTTCCCTGTGTTTTTTCTCCCTCGTTTAACCCTGCGCCTCGCCACTCTCTTTACGGCGGCTCTTCACAACTGCCACCCAGCCTCGCTTCTTGTCCCCCCTGTCCGCCGTCCCCGCTCACCCCCTCCCTACCCGCCGCCTCTGTTGTCCACCTTGTTGCTCCTCCATGTTGCCCCCCCATGCTGCCCCCCTCATCTCTTTCTTTTCGGCCCCTCTTTATACTGCCCCCCTTTCGGTTTTAGCGGGTCGGGTTTGAGCTTTAGTTCTTTCCTGAGAATTTCCATTACCATCTTGTTCATGCTCAGGTTTCTCTGCCGGGCAATTTCCAGGACCTGTCTAAACTCGTCCTTGGTCATTCTTAGCGTCGTGACGTGTTTTTTTGTCTTGGTCGGATATTCCTGCCTCATAGTGTCATTATATCAATTGAATCCGGTTTTTGCAACCCCGGATCGTTTTATAGAACCGAAGGTCTTACTTTCTAGCGTCTAAATATTTTATTAAATGCGCCGCCGCCGCATCGGCTACTTCCTTTACAAGCTGACCCTTCAGCTTCCCTTTAGACATCACGCGCAGCTCTCCGATCGGCATGTCATCGACTATTGCACTCAAAAACGAAGGGTTGTCGGCGAGTTCAAAATCGTCCGGCAGGAACTCATGCTCGTCCCTCAGGTATGCGGCGTTATTCGAGAAGATGGACTTTAATGCCCGCTCTACGAGTTCGGCGGCTAGGGTAAGAAGCTCCATGTCTCCAACACGGTTGTCGTAGAACTCCAGGAGACGCTTTCTATAAACGCCGCTGCGTAGTTTTTTCCACGCCTGGTTGTTCTCTAAAGAATTAACATTCAATTTTTTCTCTACTTTCCCTTTAGGGAACGTAGTCTGTTCCCCCCTTATTTCTGTAGTATTATACTGTTCCTTATAATCTGTTTTACCTTTTGTAAAACCTGTGTTTGCGCTTTTGTCGTTCACGTGTTTCACTGATGGTAAAACCCGTGTTTTCCCTTTGGTAAAACCCGTGTCTCCCCCTTCGTATATTGTTACAAGCTTATTCTCGACGAGTTCAAGATTTATATTGAACCATGTTTTGCCGGTTGTTTTTTCTTGATACAAAGAGAACATCATCTCTTTTCCTTTTTTATTGACGAACTCGTTTTCGGCGGCTTCGTAGAGGGTCTTGCTTTTGTGCCTGGCTCCGATATGATCAAATGCGTTTGCAAACTCTTTATAAGAAAACCCTAATTCTTCGACCCAGCTCTCGCCCTCTTTGTACAGAGAGTTTTTCACATCGGGCGTTATAAATTTGTAAAACGGGTCGAAGTCGTTCTTCTTGAACCAATAAAGCAGCTGACTGAAAAGGATTGTAGCGGAGACGGTACCGCAAAGATAACGCAGTTTTTTCCTGTACAGGAGAATGTCTTTGTCGTCGGCCAGAGCGTTTATATAGGGGTAGTGTTTCATGTGTCGTTACATTCTTCTACAGTTTTTAGATGCTCGGCGTCTTCATTGTTCAAAGAAAACCACTCGCCGTGCGCAGTCACGCATCCCCCCTGTGAGCATCCGTGAATTGAGTCAGTTTCTTCGTCGCATATAAACATTAAAGGAAGCAGTTGTCCGCCGCATTCACGTTTAGTTGTTAATCTTTCTATGACGTTGGATTTATTGGACAATCCCCCTTCTCGAAAATGCTCTATCGGGTTGGAAACATTCTTACCTCGCGCCATTATTTGATTCTATAATTGTTATTTGTATAAGTCAACATTATTTGCATAAATAATAAACATATTATATAGTTTATAGGTCTGATAGCGTAACGTACTTGATATAAAGGAAATTTATTCTTATAATAATACATATGAACGAAGAATCGATTTACACAGTAGAAGAGATAGCGCAAGAGCTCAGGACCTCTGTGGACATAATTTACAGGAGGATCAAGGAGGGAAAGCTCGAGGCTATTGAGGTCGGCCCGAGGACATATCGCATAAGAGAAAGCGCATACAAGAAGTTTGTCGATAGTCATACGGTCGGCAAGGAGCGCCGGCATTCTACTCAAGGCTGAATCAGTCTGATCGCATCTCTCTAACATATTGCAGCCAAGTTATCGCGTCAGTATTTTACGAAGGTCCGGCCTCGAATAAAATACTACACAATCCTGCTTGACCTTTTGGGGGTCAAACGCGGCACATCGGAATATAATCGAGTGTACCTATAAAATATAATTTACATTAAATCATATAGGCGCTTAAATGTCAATGCAAGGACTTAATGATATTGCGCATCAGCAGCTCGTACATACCGGCGATGTCGGTGCCTGGGGCGTAGTCCCAGATCGGCAGGTTGTGTTTCTCGGCCTCCTCGACGGCGGTGCGCTCCGGTATAATGGGCTTGATTATCTTGTAGCCGGCTCCTAGTAGCGCCTTGATGCTATTGCTTGAATGCCTTTTTTTTATGTACCTGTTCACTACGATGCCGAGCACCTTAAGGGTCTTGAGCGAGCCGACTATCTCGAGGAACTGCTCAATGCCGTCCACGCTTAAGTCCGAGGGCAGGGTCGGTATAAGCAGGAAATCGGAGGCGATGTAGGCCGAGGCCGTGATGGAGTTTAACCCCGAGGGGCAGTCGACGACGGCGTAGTCGGCGCTCTTGCCGGCAAGGGCCTTTTTGAGGGCTCCTTGATGTTCCGTCTTCATGTTGAACATCAGCTTTGAGAAGCGGTAGTCGGACGTGCATATCGAGAGGCCGTCCCTTATCGGCTCGGTCTTGAGCACTGGGTAATCGCTGAAAACGTCATATATGAGGCAGTCGGCTCTCTTAACTCCGGTGATCTTCGTCAGGTTCCCCTGAGAGTCGAGGTCCACTAAAAGCACGGTTTTGTTTCTCTTGTTGAGATAGCAGCCAAGGTGGAAAGACAGCGTGGTCTTTCCCACCCCGCCCTTTTGATTGGCAACCGATATGACCCTCATTCCATGGAGCCGAAGTAGCTGTTTGCGTATCCCCAGAGACTCACCTTGTCCTTTCTCACGTGCCTGCCCTTGTTCTCGTTGACCATGACCCTCTCGTCGGGCTGATCGTTAATCTGGGCTACGGCGAACAGGCCGTGGTACGTGAAATCGCCCTCATGGAGTCTCCTGTCTATCGTGCCCATGGCCTTCCTCTCGCCGTCGGTCAAAGGGTCGCTGTATTTGTGCGACTTGACGAGCACTAGGTCGCCCTTGGGAGAGACGGCTATCCTGCAGTCGATGAACATCCACCGCTCTTCGATGAACTTCGGGTTCGATACCGCTATGCGCTCCACGACGCCCCGGGCTGAGGAGAGCACCGTCCTGTCCTCGCTCGTAGGCTCTGCGAGGAGCTTCTCCATGTCCACGCTTAATTTGCCCTGCGCCGCTCTCTGCGTCTCGAGGATCTCGGCCATGTCCCTATCTACCTGCTCCCTGATTTCCTGCGCCGTCTCGATGTTTACATATTTCTTTTGCACCACAGGCGGCAGTTTAGCGAGCTTTTCGCAGTCCGACATCGGCAGGTTCAGCTTGATGACATTCTTCGCCACGTCGTCGGGAATGGATGTAGCGGCGCTGTGAAATCTGTAGGCCGTCCTTTCGTTCATCCCTGTGGTCTCCTCATGGCTTTTAATGAAAGTCTTCGCCATTTTGTCAGTAACTTTTTTGCCTGTCTTGGCGGAATCGGGGTAAAGCGTTTCGTATATTTGCTTTTTTTGCGCAAGTAGTTTCCCGTATGCAACCGGGTGCAGCTCCTCTCTTAAGAGCATCGTGTCTATGCGCGCAAGCTCAAGGCGCGTCTCGTCCTCGTACATCTTCTCGATGTGCGCCTGGATGTTGCGGAATCTCTTGTTGTCTTTTGCTAACTGCTTGTGTACGAACAGCCGCTTCCTGCCGTCTACTATCCTGTACGGCTCTGGGCCCCGGGGGTTCGGTGCTATGGTGACGGGCTGTACCTGACGGTTCTTTAAGATGGACTCCATGAGACCTTCTATGAGGCCCGAATTCGGGTCGATACTCTTGTAGAACTCATCCGTTGCGATAAGCTCAATATCCAATTTAGGCTCCTCCGAACATGAATTTTACTTTTTATATTATTTACATTGGCCGTCCGTTTGTCAAATGAGTTAAGGAAAAGACCCTCGTGCTCCGGCGAAGGGCGTCGGGATGTACGAAAGGAGGATTACATAAAGACGCTCCCCACCGCCCCCCCTGGCCGTCGCGGCGGTAATTTTGCTTCCGCCGCCCGGAAAACATACCTTATTATATAGGAAGAATTTTGCTCCCAGCTCCCCTGCCCTCTATGTCTGTCTGGAACCCTGTGCAAAGACCCGCCTCCTACTCGCGCCACCTTAGGTACGACCGAGCAATTGAGGGACGCCGCTCCGCATAGAGACCCCCTCCCCTATCGCCCACTGTCTTGCTGAACCAGCTCTTCGCGCGATTCTGCATTATATAGGAAGGATTGAGGGGCTGGCTTCCAGTCGGTCTTATCAAACCTGCCTGCGGGCTTCTTAACGTGGGCGCGCCTGAGTAATTTTTTCACTTTCCCCCTTCATTCTACCTCGTCATCTTTCCCCGATATCTTTGCACGTTATTTTCCTCGCGCACCAAGTCCCTGTGCTTAATCCTCCTGGATTTTTGCTTATCCTTTTTACTCTTATGCTTTACCGTGGGCTTGCCGATCGGTATTCTCTGGGCTCCCCTTCGGGGACGCGGTTTTTTGGTCTTCGTAGCGATGGTTGAATTTACCTCCTTTTCGCAAGCCGCATAGCAGCACATAACTCATGGGTAATCCAATCACTTTATATACGAATGTATATACAGCGTCAAGTAGTCTATTAATGAATCTGAGCATTATTTGCCCTTTGCTGGGCTCCGTGTCCCAGAGGGAACCCAAAGGGGAGCCTAGGGGGACGCGCCGAGCCTGCGCTCGAAGTTTTCGGCGGGCGTGTAGTACCACCGTTTGCCGATCTTCTCGGCGGTGAAAAGCCCCTCGCGCTCCAGGTGGAGCAGGTCAGAGCGTGCCGTCTCGTAGGCGGTGTCGTGGCTCATGCGGTGGCCGTAGATCGTGTAGCGCTCGCCGGGGTGGTGGAGCGCGTGGTTGATGAGGGCGCGCTGGCGGTGGTTGAGAGCTGCCAGGCCCCGCAGCCTCTGCTCGAGCGCGCGCAGCTCCTGCGTTTTGCGCCGAATGTACTCGTTGAGCGCATCGACGGCGCGGCGTATCACGTCCAGGTGGTAGAGGATGAAATACGTCAGGTCGTTCTCGTCACTCTCGGTGTAAAGGAACGCGCGGAGGTACTTGCTTGGCCCTTTGAGGATGATCGAGGAGATGGAGATGAATTCGAAAAGCTCGTACCCGTGGCGAAGCATCGACCAGTAGAAGAGGGTTCGTGCCGTCCGTCCGTTGCCATCAACGAAGGGGTGGTCGTACGCAAGCCAGAAGTGGAGGATGATGGAGCGGATGACGGGGTGGATGAATTTTTTAGTACTCTTGTCGTTGGCGAAGCGGCACATCGCCTCCATCCTTTCCGGTAGCTCGTTGGGGTCGGGAGGTGTATGGAGCAACTGTCCCTTTTCGTCCACGACGGCGATGTCGTCTGCGGCGGTTCTGAGGCGGCCCGCATCCGTGGGGTCGTCCAGCGTGCCTTGGGTTATCAGCGAGTGTATCTTAAACACAAGCTCCTTCGTGAGCGGCTCGTCCTTAAAATCCCTGATTTCCTTCATCGTCAGGTAGTTGTTAAGAACCATTCGTTCGGCTTTGTCTGCGGGCTTCCTCCCGGTGCGAATGAGATCCTTTGCCACCCTGCGCGTTGTCAACGCCCCTTCGAGCCGGCTCGATGTGAACGCTTCTTCTATTAGGGAGCTGACGTAGTATATGTCTCTCGTCTCGTCGCTCAGCCCCGCTGAGGGAAGCCCCGCCCCGCTCCCAGCGTTGAAGTCAATCTGATGAAGACGCTCAGGGATTGGGTTGGTCATAACCCAGCGAAGAAGCCGCCGCCGCTCCTTATCCCACATAGGAAGATCTTTTGCGGAGTTATCTCGATTGTGTATAATTGCGAGCCACCACTCTTCGCGGGAAAGCCCCTTGGGAGGGGTCATATGATACATCTGATCCCAGTGGAGATATTTTGTATCCTTCAAGTCTCCCTTGAAATTCACGATCTCAAGCCAGCGGTCGGGATTCTCCGTAATAATTTTTGAGATTGTTTCGTAAGGTGGCTTGAGCGGCTTTTTCATATCATTTAATCTCCCGGCATGCAAATACTAATTACATACTAATATTATGTATATTAGTATAGACTAAGTTCCATAATTATCAAGTGTATTTTGATCTAATTATGGAATATATATTAATGCCAGTCAGTTAGAAATACTAATTATGTACTAATCTTTTATAAATTAGTATTATAGTGGGTTTATTTGGGAGATTTGAAACGGCAATCCGGACTGTCCCCGCCCCGCCCTTCATGGCTTCTAATGAAAGTCATCGCCATTTTGGCGATAACTTTTTGCACGGGTTGATGGATTTATTCAGACGGTTTGTCGCGGGAAGGTGCGATCAATCTCCGGGTATGTATGGAAAATATATCGTAGATACTTCTGCTCCTCACTTTGCTTTGACAACGATCTTACCTCCAGCAAGGTCGATTTTATGCTTCAATTTTGAGCGGTCATTTGGGTCTCGCTCGTGAACCTTATTCACCTCCGCTCGTGAGGTTAGTCTATGTTTTATTTGTCCCGCCTCTAATAACCAGTTGTCGTAATCTTCCTGCTGTGATGCGCTACAGATAACCGTTATCTCACCCGTGACTTTATCCGCTATTACAAACTCAATCGTATGAAGCTCTTCGAGCATGATTACCTCCTCTTCTCTGTAACCTTGATAATTATTTCACCACCGGCAGTATTGGCATTACCGCCACCCATAATGACCTTCCAAGTATGAAAATTGAAATTAGCACCCGTATCTCTAAAAACAGCGGCTATTTGCTGCACCTCACCCTGAACGAGAAAGTGGTTAACGAACTCTTGCTGTATAGTAGTAGTATCTCTTATCAAACTCATAAACACTATACCGGACGCACCGGGAGAATAACGCCTTGCGTTCATTGAGAACTCAATATCTACCGGAAACCCTCTAGTCAACATGGTGACGGTGATTAAGTTGCTTCCAACGGCAGGTAGGGGGTTTATAGAAGCAATTACAGCGCTGTTCGATACCGTGACCTCGCCCTGGATTATATCATCTTGAACTAAGCCCGCCGTTGTCTTAGTTGAGGATAAGGAGGAGAATGCGCTTGGATTCCCTGAATTATCTATCGCACGCACTTTGACCTTTCTCGATACGGTTGTTGTTCCGTCCTCTGTCCAGGAGGTTTCTTCCGATTCGTCAAATATTGGATCATCTACATCGGAACCCCCGCTTGTGGTGCGCTGATATTCAAACGTTTTAAAATCCGCAGGCTTCGTATATCCAACGACTTTCGCTGTAAATGTTCTAAATTTTATCTCAAGCGTAGGTGTGCCAGGCGTAGCTGGCGCCGATGTATCGCCCAGGGCGAGCTTATTCACAACGATGCTCCCTGGGTCGAATGCGCCGCTAAAGAGGCTGGGTTCATTGCGAGTAAGCACCATGAAGTCATAGACAAGTCCCGCAATCAAATCTACCGTGAAGCTGCTTATACCCACGCCTACCTCCTCCCATGAGCTTGTCGGTGCGGAGTTGAGTTTCTTGAACACCACGCCCTCTTTTGCGTTCGTTGCGGGCAAGTCCCACGTGAGCGCTGCGGTGGACTCATCGTTCGAGAATGCCATTGTGGCCGCAAGGTTGCTCACCGGGTCGGGGTTAGTGAGCGAGAAGTCGGCGGGTATATTGCCGGGGTCTGAGGGCAGCCCGCCCGTAGCCTCGTATGTATAAGTATTGGCTATGTACTCCATGAGCGTGAGGCTGTAGCTCGCAAGCCCGCGTGACGCCTCTATTACTTCCCAATCGCCCTGAATAGCCAGGCTCGGTATATCGACGGTAACCGAGTCGCCTTTGTTCACAGGCTCGGCGTCCAGGCCGACGGTGATGCGCAGTGTCTTAGCGAAGCTCTGTAGACGCTTGCGCTGATAATCGGCTATCCTGTCTGCGGTTTCATGAATGTGCACGAACGGCAGGGACAATATTACGTCCGTGCCCTTGGCATGGGAAGTGCGGGTTATCTTCTGATTCATATCGCCGCTCTTATAGTCCGTTTGGAAGTGCGTCTCTACGTCCTTTGCCAGCTCCGTGAGGGGTGCGTCCTCGAGGCCGTCTATGCTTATAATGTTCTCATACAGCCCGTCGCCCAAACCGAAGTTCACTGCGGATGTTTTAGTAGAGTCCACCGTTATGCCGATGTCCGTGCTGCGGCTCAGTGTCATACCCCTAAACATGAGCAGCTCGTTGAGTATGTCGAATATGCCGCTTTCAGTGAGGATCGCCCCTTCGCACTTCATAGCGGTTATGGCGGCGAGGGCGGCTGCTGTGTCGAACGAAGCGGTGTCTATGATAAGCCCTAACCCCCAGGTCGTGTTCGTCAATATTGATTCAATCGCCCGTACAACATTTTCCTCAGTCGTGAGTCCCCTAACGTCGGCGAACAGGTTGTCGAATCGGGTGCGCTCGCCAAGCCGTTTCTTAAAACGCAGGAAGGCGTAACCGGCGTGCGGGCTGCCCTGCGAGCCGTCGTAGAACCGCCACTCGCGCAGGCGGTACACGCTGGTGGCGTCGGGGTTAGTTCCCCAGGCCGAATCCACCGTAGCTATATTAGTGCTGCTGATGTAATCGGTAATGTGCCTTATCTGCCCACTTCCCGTACCGCCCGTTATCTCCGCCCAGAACCACTTGTACCAGCCGTCCGGCCTGCGGTCTGCGTTCTCTAAGGTTATGGTGGTCGCCGAACCAGTCTGAGCCGTACCCGTGATTTCATCGAGAGCGGAGTCCTCGCGGTAGGCCGTATACACCGTGTTGAAGTTCCCGCTCGAAAGTCCCGTACCTTCGCCTATGAGAAAGTCGTAGTCACGGTTCGTGTCGTCCACGTTGATATTGATAAGCGGGACTTTCTTAGCCCTGCCGAATATTATAGGCACGCGCTTGCCCAGTCCCTCGGCGTTTGGGAACGTTGTATCGTTCACCGTGCGGTGGGGTAGAGTCCCCTCGAATACTTTAGCCTCCATATCCTCAATCTGAATTACCGTTTTCCAATGGAGTTTCTTGGCAGTTATCACCCCGGCGAACTCCTCGGTTACGTTTTCGTGAACGACCCATACTTTTGCGAAGGCACCTTGCAAATCCACTACGTTGAAGAGCTTATCGGCGTTACTTACAACGAGGGAAGTCGAGCCGAATCCTGAGATTCCGAACAACGGGTCAGTTTGAGTTTTCTCGAATGTGGGAAGCTCCATAATACGCCGCTCGAAAAATGCTCCGGTAGGGAACGCTCCCGGCATAGTACTTGAATCAATCTCCACGTACAATTTCTTTATGTCACTCGTGGTCTCCGCATCCGTGTCTATAAGGCTCCATTTATAATTAAAGGCTTTCGGGGTCAGGATTCCCGTCGTTTGAAAAACGGCTTGCATTAAAGCCTTTAGAATTAAGCCAACCGTGATTACCCCAGTCGTGGAGGTAACGGCGTTCATGACAGCTTTGAATACGAAGGTGCCCCCGATTTTCCCCGCCGTAGTGGTAACGGCACTTATTGCCATCTTGAAAGTAAAAGTGCCGCCGATTTTACCCGCCGTTGTCGTGACGGCGTTTATCACCATAGTGAGGGCGATTCCCACAAGCGAGATTGCACCAGCCGTTGTGGTGACGGCGTTCATTACAGTCCTGAGTAATCGGTACGCCTTTGCCGCCCCGGTTGTGGTCGTGACTGCGTTCATTACCGCAGCGAGGGGCACCGCCGCTGTGATAGCGCCCGTGGTGGTTGTGACGGCATTTATCACCATAGCGAGCAGGTGTTCAATAGCACCCTGCTCTGTGCATTTAAAATCATCCCAAGCACAAGAATTTTGTTTATTATTAGCGCTCTCGAATAAATTGCCTGCTGCCACACCCCATTTTCCAGCAGATGTTATCGCATTGTCAGTTGTACTTAATTTCTCTACTCCATCCACAAACATCTTCTTTGTTGCGTCTCTAACCTCAAATTTTATAATCTCATTGGGAATTCTCTCCTCAGTTAATGAAGCTATTGAGGTTACTGTGCCAGAAACTATTTTAAAAATTTCATTATCATCGTTGCCACTTCCAAAAACATGCCTAAGAGATAAACCATATGTGTTACTCGTATCGGTAAATCTAGCAAGTAGCTGATAAGAGTCATTATTTAGCCCTGTTAAATTTACATTCTTAACTTCAACATCATATTCTGCTACAGTTGGATTGGGCTGAACTGAGTAAACTACATAATCATCATTTTCATCTGCATCCGTAGCCACATTATCCGAAGCCCCTCTAACCTCCAAATCTACAGTTCCAGTAATAGCCTCCCTAGTCCAGCCATCCCCTGTAGGGCTTGGAGTATGCGCACTTAGAACAATATCGCTTGCTTCTGTGAATGTATCTTCTACTTTGACTGTAGGCATTACTTAAACCACATACCCCTTGTGTCTTTGAACTCAGGTTTTATCAATTTTCCAACCTCCACAATCCACTCCCATATTTGCATGTCATCTCTAAGGTCTGCAATGTTGCCTCGCTTGGACTGCACGGCTGCCCTTATCTTTGCTCTCTTTGCAGCCGGAAGGTCTTGGAGCTTTGTGTTAAGTCCCTCACCCTTTATGTGAATAATTGTAATATCAGGGTCGGATTCTAATACTGAGAGGTCTATACCTCTAATAAGGCTCAAGCACCAGTCTCCATTAGTATCTGTCTGCTGTTCTGTGATTACCGAGGAATAATCATAGTGAGACCTTGCACCATCTATCAATGGCCTGCCAGGGTCTTCTATTAACCTTACTTTTGGAACTCTAAACCTTCGCGTCCCCGAAGGGGAACCCAGAGGCGCAACAGTCTCAATTACTGGACTTATTATCCACGCTGTTGGCATACTTCACTCCCTCTATGTTAGCGTAATGTCTAGGTCGCCAGCGTTGAATTTGGAGTTCTGGCCGTTGTTGATTGTCCGGGAGTCAGTAAGTGCGGCGTGGAAAAGCATATCGCCCCCCGTTACCAGGCTCATAATAGCAGCATGTGTGATCGTACCCCAGTCCGCTGTAGCGGTAGGAAAGGGATCGTTGACACTATTATCGGTTGCACCGGCAGCCGCCACGTCAAACACAATGACTTCTCTAGCGTATGAGCCGCCGGTTACTTCCGTGCCACCGCCCGCGTCTGTCGTCGCCGTGGTGAATAAAGCTGCAAAAACTGATGTGGGTGCGGTATAGCTCGCCGTACCGACGGAGTGGTCAATGAGTTTATGCACAAGAAAATCTGTTGCCCCGGCTGCGCTTGCCGTGAGGTCAATATCTCCGGCTGCAATCTCGGCTTCATCGTCAATATTGACGACAATGGAGGTATCGAAAACCCCATACCACAGCATATTCCCCGTTGTTACCGCATCGAATATTGCCCAATCGGTGATCGTTCCCCAGTTTGCCGTAGCTACGGGGAAGGTTATCAATGCGGTATTCGCTGCCGTTCGTGAGGCTGCCGCATCGAAGGCAATGGCTTGTCGAGCGTATGAGCCGCCCGACACCTCCGTGCCTCCCCCCGCCTCGCCCGGCGCCGCCGTGAACAATCCGATGTATACGGTCGTAGGTGATGTAAATGCTTCGTTCCTTAGCACGTGGTCGAGCAGCTCAAGCTCTAAAAAATCTGTCATACTTCCCATAATGTGTTCCCTCCAATTTCCTTAGAGTTCTTCTATAATCTCGCAATCTTTTATGTCAATAGTCATTGTCCCGATGCCCTCGGGGTGCCTAACCGTGACCGTTTCGGGCATTTGGGTTTCATAGTCAAAATGAATCGAGAGAATTTTCATAAACTTTGCAGAAAAGCCCTTCTGTCCCCCGATGGGGAACCCCCACTATGTGCCACTCCCGCTTTTTCCAGTTCTTTTGATTCTAACCACGTATCTGCTATTTGCCTTCATCACACAAACACCGCCGCCTCGATCTCGTTAAAGTCGAATAGGCCGGAATTTACCCATGAATTATTAATATCGCTTTCCACCTCGCACAGGTAGCTTTCCCAGTCCTGCACCAGGCTCAGGTCGAGTATTATTTTGCGGTTCTTATTGCCGAACAGGTCGTATATCTCCTGCACGTTCGCGCTGTCATTGCTTTGCCGCACGGCGAACTGTATGTTGAGCGGCCTGGCCGAGGAAATCTCCACCGTCTCGAACCCGCCGCTTATAAAATCGTTGCGTATTTTTGGCACTCGTCCCACCCACCGCAGGGGGTATTCGATGTTTTCTGTAAGTGTTGCAATCGTCTGTACGGAAGCCACGTCTCCTATCTCATAGAAGCTCGCGTTGTCATCGACGGTTTGTGAGGAGATGAGGATACGCATAAAGCGGAGGTTAAATGCGGTCAGGTCGATGAGCCGCTTGCGCCTTCCCAGCTTCGGGTCATTGTTTAGCGTGAGATTGCCCGAATCAAACGAAGGCGAAGTCCATACGTCCGCGGCGTTGCCCTGAATCTTCACAGTTGCGAAGTTGCAGTTGTCGAGGAACACAGACGGGACACTGCGAGCCGTGCTGAAGTCGAGCACCACAGATTGCTCACCCGTGGTCGTACTCCGCCACGACTTACTCGGCCTGCCGAGCTCCGAGATGTTCGTTGCGGGTCTCCCCGCCGCCTCAGTGCTGCCTACCGCCGTGTACGTCCAGAACGCCGTTGCCACCCTTGCGTTTGCCGTCTTTGCGAATCTAGCCATCGCTCATACCGCCCATAGTAGTTCTTCCGGCTCTTCTTGTTTCGTATCAACGCTTTTATTCTCACACAAGTCGAACTTAGCTCCACAGTTACACACATATCTTATGTACGGCAATATCACGTTCAATAAATGCACGGGAATAACAATCGGCCCTTCGCAGGCCGGACACCGCCCGATCTGCTGAAACGTAGGCATACCCATACCTATTCCCAAAGGATGCCCAATGCTCAATTCATCAACCCCTGGTGTACGATTTTCTGCACCTTTTTCCCGAACCTTCCGCGCAGAGCCGTCATAAGCCCCTCTTCAAATTCCTTCGCTAATTGCCTTCCGCGTCCCGGAGGGAACCCAGCCTCTCCGCTTATATGGATATCTCCGAAGCTGAAATGAATATCCCCGCTCCCTTCACTCCCTACAGGCCTGATACTCACCCTCTCCGGCTTGAATCCCTCGCCCGTAAGGAACATGGTCGGCCTCCGCACGATGCCCTCGAAGCCGTGCTGTGCGGGTATGAGTGCCGCAAGGGCATTACCGCCCGATTGAGCCATACGCGTGTCCATACTTTGGAGAGTAATAAGCATTTGCTCGTTTATTCCTAATATTTGCTCATCAACCGTTAATGTCTCTCCCGAAATCTGATTTAACTGCATGAGACGCTCGGCGAGTATTGCCAGGGCTTCACTGCGTATGAACTCTAGCAATTCCAGTGTACCTTGTGATATCTGCACCTGCTGAGAGCTTAGGGACGTAAGCTGTGCCGACATGCCCGCAATGCGAGCATCAATGCTCTTTAAACTCGCCTCCATCTCGACGTTGAGCCTTTCTATTTCGGCCTGTATGGCCTCTACTGTCCTGCCCCGTATATCCGTGATACTGAGAAGCTCCTCAAGCTCCTTCGTCACTTGCTCGAATATGGCGAGCGCCTCCGGGCTTCCGGCGCCGAAGGCAGACGTACCGAGGTTGAAAACTTCCTGCGATAAGTCTCTGAGCCTATCGATGGTCTCAAGCCTCACCAGATCGGAGGTATCGCCGCCGAGTATGCCCCTCGCCTTGGCGAGCTCGGCTTGTATCCGTGCAAGCTGCTCCGGCGCCGTGAGGGGCGCTCCCGCACTGAATACGATGCTTTCCAATGTATCGCGTATCTGCTCGTTAAGCCGCTTGAACTGCTCGGCTATACGCAGCTCCTCTCGTAAAGCGTCTATGCGTGCTCTAAAGCTCTCCTGAATGGCCTGACGTTCCTTTCTAAGCCCCTCTATGCGGCTCTGTATGACTTCTTTCTGACTCTGGATTGCCGCCTGTCCGGCCTGAATCTCAGCAGCCGCTAATTGATTCGCGAGACCCGCAAGCTGCTGTAGTACCTGCTGACGTTCTTCAATGGAAAGCGTGCCGGAGGCAATAAGCTCCATTAGGTTGTCAATGGTGGCGTTGACCGCGCCCGTAGTATCCACCGCCGCACCGCCCCCCGCCACTATCTGAGTGTTGAGCGTGTTAATAAACGATACGAGACCGCTTATGCTGTCCACGAGGGCGAGACGAAGCTGGATTAAGGCGTTCCTGAAATCAACGAACTGCTGTATAAGCTCAGGATCGATTTTCATACTTTTCTGCATCTCATCGATACCTTCCGCCAACTCTCTCGCCACTATAAAAAACTCTTCCGGCAGTTCCGTGAACTGAGCCGCAATATCGTCAATCATCTCGTTTATCTTTGCGGTAAACTCCGTAAGCGATGGTATGCCGCCCTCGAATCCAAGCTCCTCAGCCTGCGCTTTAAGCCTCTGTATAGACGCCGTGATGGGGTCGAATAGGTCAGGCTCCACGAGTTGCACGAGCGCTGCGAAGCTAGCTACCTGTAAAGCGGCTTCCTCTAGGCTATCGGAAATATTCGTAAGACCGACCACCACGTGCTTAAGACGTTCGGGCATAAGGTCAAGTGTAATAGCCAGCAGGTTCATCTGCGTGAGAAATAAATTGAACGCCTCACTTAGCCTTTCCCCTAGCTCCGCCGTTCCCCGGAACTGATCCTCTATCGCCCGGAGTGTATCAGAGAAGCCCTCCACGAACTGCCCGGCGAGGGGTTGGTCGACGCCGAAGTCCTCGAACGCTATTACAAAACTCTCTTGTATCTGGTCGAACAAGTTCGGGAGGAAACCGCCTTCGATAAACTCTTGTAATTTCTGGCCTACATCGCCGGATTTAGTTTTTCGGCGTAGCCGGATTTCTGTACTGAGGAAGTTCTCTACCGCCCGATCCGAGAATAATGTTAGTGTATCGAATATATTGCTGAGTGTCTGCTGTACGGCTGCCCGTAGCGGCTCCTCAAAGGCCGAGGCCCGCTTAGCCCTGGTCAATCCACCCCCTTCAATTATATCGCTTATAGTGCCCTCTATTTGTACCACAAACTTCTTTTTACCGAGGCCGAATATTGCACCTATAATTTTCGTGAGAATAAGAGTTCCTATAGAGAGCAGCGGGCCAATACCGGGGATAAAGGCCACCCCCGTAGCCAGCGCCCCGCCTATGCCCTGAATGATGTTACCTGAGACAAACCCCAGGATACTTGCCGCAGCCCCAGCTAGAGCGGTAAGGGGTATGGTGAAGCCGCCTACCGCAGTCGCAAACGGAACAGTCTCCGTAGCAGGTATTATCGTGCCACCAATATTAATTCCCGTACCTAACCCACTTCCTACAAAACCCGCACCGGGAAGTCTGCCGAGCAGATTCCCTATAAAGCCCGTGCCGGGGATACCTCCACCGAACAGACCATCGCCACTCCCACCTTGCCCCGCCGTCGCTCCCGCACCCCCAAATATCGCTCCGACGCTCACAAATATCTTCTGGGTTAGTATCTGTGCTACGAACCGGTGGAAGAGGCTGAGCATGTTACTGAGCGCGTCCTTCCACATCTTGCCGATGTCCTTGAAGCTGCCCTCGAAGATGCTGACGAAGGTGTCCTCAAGCGTGGAGCCTATTATCCTTCCGAAATCCTCGAAGAGCCTTTGCGCTTTGGATAATCCTTCTTCGAACGACTCCGGTATGGTCGATGCGGTTTCTTTTACAGTATCTTGCACATCTAAAAACTCATCCTCTAAAGAACTAAAAGCCTCTCTAACCGCTGGGCCGTCAACGTTTATTATTTCCTTATTAAGTCCTTTTACCGCCACGATAAGCCCGGCGCCGCCGTTAACACTTTCCTTCAAATTATCTACTTTTTCACGTGCGTTGTCTAAGCCCTCGGTATCAATAGGCGTTATATTTTGAGAAGCTTTGTCTACTACTTTATTTAACCCTTCAACGCCCTGTTTGAGCTTATCCACCCCTTCGGAAGATTCTTTATTTTGAGCGTCGAACGTCTTGGCCGCCTGTACAGTGTCATTAATACCGGTCTTTAATTTCGTTATATTCTGCTCAAGTTCTGAAATTTCCGATTTGAATATATCGATTACTTCCGGCGTGCCTCCGCCTAACTTTCTAATAGCATTAAGCTGCTCTTCTTTTCCTAGTAATTCGAGTTGAAGATCCCGCAACTTAACCGAATCCTCAAGCGCGCTCTGTCGGGCAAAATCGTTTTCACTCAGGGCGCTGGTTATTTCTTCAACACGTCCGTGGAAAGCCGCTAAAACGTCCAGCTCTTCTTGAGAGACAGCTGGATTAAAGATGTTAAAAATACTGCGGCCTGAACTCTCAAAAGACTTGTCTATGTCTATTAGACCTTCAAGAAGGGCGATTCCGAAATCTTCTACACTAATTTGCAGATTCTTAATTTTGGCGGAAAAACGAAGAGTGCTCTCTCCTAATTTATCTATTGCATCATTAAGAGCGCCTCCAGTAATCTGCTGAAAAGCCTCTGGTATTAACTCCCTGCTTCTTTGCTTCCTCTCCTTTAATGTTTTGTCGATCTCAACAAGCTCTTTAGCATCTTTTAGATTTTTTTCTAGGCGTTTTATATCCTCTTGTGGGATGTTTGACTGCTTCGATAGCTCCTCAAGTTCTTTTGCACGCCTAACAGAATTGTCTATGATTATATCTACTGCATTTACCCCTATTTTAATCCCTTCTATTGTCTTTTTAAGCTTTGATGTTTTCTTTACTGTTTTGTCAATATTGTCGTTGTTCTTTTGGACTTCGTTTCTAACGGTCTTTATGTCTTTGACAGCTTCTTTTGCACCCGTGACGGTGAAAGAAATTGCTAATGTTAGATTCTGTAGTGTTGCCATTATCGTCTTCCGGTTGCTGAAAAAGTGCCTAGAACGACCAGGGATTATGTTAGGTCTTACTCACCTAAAATGACGTTTATCGCTTGTTTAGCCATCCTCATCTTTTGCAGCGAGATCTCTGATTTCTTTGCAGATTTATCTATTAACTCAATTTTTTCATCTTTACTTTCAGCTTTGCAGGCATGCAATAAATACTCTGCTTCCATTAAATGATTTTCATATGATTCAACCAATGGTCCCATAACACTTATATTTTCTGGAGATACCCCTATTTGCTTTATGCCATTGGTATACTTTCGAATTTCTTTAACACGTGCTTTGTGCACATTGACACAAGTTGAGTCGTCGTTCAGAATTAGATACATCATTGATTTTTCGTCGATAGATTTAATGTAGTCTTTGTACTCGGAATTAACTGATAACATATCTCTATACCACTTGCTGTTATAAATGCTATCTTTCTTAGGCGTAGATTCAGGTAACGAGGTCGCATAATATATAGTTGCGACCATTGTAAATATGAGACCGAAAAATATGGCGTATTTGACCCATGCCGGCATCTCTCTGCGCCAGCCGCAATGGGGGCACGCCTTTGCCTTGCTGCTTATTTCCTTTCCGCATTCTTTACATTCGATCATAGCCATGCTTCGATTATAGACAATCTCTGTGTATTATTCAATTGCGATTTACCGTATACAGCCTCGGGGACTGTGCCAAATTCCTCGACGAGGTCGTCTTCGACCTTTCTGGGCACTTCTTCGGCGATTTTATCTGCCGCTTGCAGAGCATTGTCCGCAATATTATCAAACTGAGTAGAAAACGATTCTAAGGTTTTCGCCGTATTTTGGACGATCTTTTCCAACTTAGAAAACCCTTCACTTAGCGCACTAAGCTGCTCTGCATCAACCTTTACATTTAATTGTAATTCTTGAATGGTAGCCATGTTTGTTCCACCTAATAACGAAGCTTTAAGTTATTGTCAATGCACTATTTGATAGATAATGATTTTTATACACTAAATTCTACTTTTCTAAGGCTGTTTATCTGATTCTTTTACAATTTCTATACCCCTTGGAGAATCTGCAGGAATTGGATTCTTCGCCTCACAAACTGGGCATTTGGGGGCTCTTCCATGAAGCAAACCAGAAAATGCAACAGACCAAATAAACAACACACCAAAACCCACTATGTCAGAAGATATTAAGTAAAAGATCGTTGACCCCCAAAAAAACAGCTCAATGACTATCCAAGCAGTGTGAACAGGCTTTCTAAAGTCCTTTTCAGACCCCGCATGCCCGCAATTGGCGCACACTTTTTCGGGCTTAATTTCGGTTTTTTCTTTAGCGTTATGTTCTTCATCCATAATACTATTATAGAGAACCGGGCTGTGTGGGTCAATTGATGCATCCAGCCTCTCTATAGACTTGTCTAACCTTGAAACGACAACCTTTTCCGCCTTATCGAATGCAGTAACAACGGACTTTTCCAACTTAGAAAACCCTTCACTTAGCGCACTAAGCTGCTTTGCATCAACGGTTACTTTCAGCTTTAGGCTCTGTATATCTGCCATTTTTATTGCACCAAAGAAGTAAAGCCACTACTTATTTGTCGATAGCGCTTTCAGTCGTCAATCACTTTTTCTTCTCATAAAGCTCAACCATAACCTTGTCGATCGCGCGTATCCTCTCGAACATATCGAGCCTGCAATTGGGCTCTACCTCGTACAGCTCCATCACCCAGCCCACCGCCTTGAAGTCCAGGTCGCCGGGCCCGCTAAAGCTCGGTATGCGCTGGCCGCTCACGGTCTGCCACAGGTTATAGGCGCTGAGGCTGCCCTCCCCGAGCGCGTCGAGGTCGTTGATGTAGCTTTCGGCGTAGGAGGTGAGCCTACAGTACTCGTCCTGCTCCCGCTCGCTCAACGCTCCCGACGACAGCTTGCCTTCGAGCTTCTCGATGCTCTCGTATACCTTATGTATAGGGGTGCGGCCCGGCGTGAGGTGTGCCTTTGCAAAGCGCCCGAACCTTACAAAAAATCCTCAGACGCAACCTCCGCATCCGA
>JADFKM010000064.1 GCA_022564935.1 Candidatus Dadabacteria bacterium | reverse complement strand
GCAGAGTTAATATACACTGTTCTCTATAGGAGTAAATCGTATATGTCCGTCGATACGAAAAAGAAGGTAATTGCTTTTATAGACGACTTGATGTTCAGGTCAAAGGTGAATGCTGCGGCAAAGGCGCTTTCGTTAGACGTAGAGTACATAAGGGATTTTGCGGGGATTGAGAAGAGCCTTGAAGCGAGCAGACCGTGTCTGATGGTTCTTGACCTCCACATTAAATCCCTAGACCCGCTGCAAACGATAAAGCTCCTCAAATCAAAGCCCGGGCTGAGCGATGTTCCTCTTCTCGGTTACTTTTCTCACGTTCAGGATGATTTAAAAAAAATGGCGGAGGAGGCCGGATGCGATACTGTGCTTCCGAGGTCGAAGTTCTCGGCAGATTTAACAAACATCCTGGGCAAATATGCTTAATTCCATCGGAGCATCGCGGAGCTTATCAATCTACCTTCAGCTCACCGAGGACTTCTCTGATCGCTTCTTCCCTCTGAGCTTTCTCGACCCCCGTTGAGAAGTAAATTGCTTCGGGGTGATGGACTACTAAAGCCGCCGTGCTCTGCTCCGGTACTAATTGATGCGCTTCTGTGAGGGATACTCCAATTCTTCCTGCGTTCAGCAGAGCGATGACGTCGGTCTGCTGGCTGAGGTCGGGGCAGGCGGGATAGCCCCAGGAATAACGGAGCCCCTGACCTTCCGGTATGTTCATCTCATGTCTGAGGCGGCGGTGCGTCCACTCGGCGAGTCCCTCGGCGAGCTGGTTTGCAAAGCCGTTAAGGTAGTAGGCTTCGGTGTAACGCTGCTCCAATTGAAGCTTTTCCATTTCTTCTGTGGCTTCGGGGCCTGAGGTGACTATCTGAAGCCCTATGAAGTCCCTTCCCTTTCTTTCAGGAACGAAATAGTCGCTTAGACAGAGCCTCCTGCCCTCAGGCTGCCTGGGAAAGCTCCATCTCGCGAGCACCCTCTCCTCGTCCTGCGAGTCATAGATAATAACTTCTTCGCCCTTCGATGCGGCGGGGAAGATGCCGTAGACTACTCTATACGACAGCCATGCTGTATTTGCGAGCCTTTCTTCGAACCTCTTTAGGGTCGGGCGGAAGGTTGTTTCGAGGAGCTTCTCCCATTCGGCTCCCTTCTTTCCCCTCCCTCCCCAGTGCAATCGAAACAGAGTGTCCAGGTCGAAATAGCGCACGACTTTGTGAATGTCTATATCGGATGGGTCGACAATGAACACGCCGTAATTCTCCGGCTTGGGAATTTCTTTTGCCTCTTTAACGGATGGCTCGACCGGAGCTTCGGAAACCGATTCATCGAAGGTTTTACCCTTTTTTTCTTTAAACTCTTCAGTTAATGAGCGCCTGGCGTTTTCCTTAACCTTTTCTACAAACTGTACTGCCTCGTCACTGATAAGCTTGTCCATAGCATCCAATCCTTCGAAGGCGTCCTTGCAGTAAAACACACCGGGGGAGTATTCATTGCCGTCGTCCATAAAGAGAATCCTGTACCCAAACCTCCTGTGTATGGCTGCCCCGCCCACGATGACTGGAAATTCAAGGCCTCGATTGTGCAGCTCCCGAACGCAGATAGGCATCTGCTTGCTCGTGCTCACCAGCAGGGCGCTGAGACCTATTGCGGAGGCGCTGTGTTTGATAGCGGCGTCGATGATCGTGTTGACGGGAACCTGCTTACCGAGGTCTATCACCGTGTATCCGTTGTTGCTCAGTATCGTTCCGACCAGGTTTTTCCCGATGTCGTGTACGTCTCCGAACACAGTCGCCAGCACGAGAGTCCCTTTCGATGTCCCCTCTTTGCGCTCTAGATATGTTTCAAGCCTGGCCACCGCTTTTTTCATGACCTCCGCGCTCTGCAGCACAAACGGCAGTATCAGCTCTCCTGTTCCGAACTTATCGCCCACCTCCTTCATCGCGGGCAGGAGCACGCGGTTGAGCACCCATACTGCATCCTGCTCTTTTACGGCTTTATCAATCAGTTCCTCGATTCCCTCTTTCTTCCTGTGCACAACTTGCCAGTGGATCTTCTCGTTAACGCCCATTCCCTCGGTGGGGTCTGCCCTCTCCTCGGCGGCTTCTCCCGAATCGGCACTTTCCTCATAATAGGTGATAACCCTGGGAAGGGCGTCTTCAGTTCTATTGAACAGCAGGTCGTCCACAAGCTCACGCTCCTCTTCGGGGATGTCCATGTACGGGGTTATGTCCGCGGGGTTTAGGATGGCCATATCCAGCCCTGCCTCCACGGCGTGGTGGAGGAAGACGCTGTTTATGACCCTCCGCACTAACTGAGCGAGACCGAACGAGACGTTGCTTAGGCCGAGGATTGTGTATGCGCCGGGGAGGCCTTCTTTTACCCTCTGAATCCCTTTGAGGGTTTCGATTGCGGAGTTTCGAAGCTCGACTTGGCCCGTTGTGACGGGGAAAGTAAGCACATCGAAGATCAACTCATGGGGAGATAAACCGTAATCGCCGGTTGCGATCTCATAAATGCGTTTTGCTATGTTGAACTTCCTCTCACCTGTGTGCGCCATGCCCTCCTCATCGATAGTGAGGGCAATTACTACGGCGCCGTGCTTCTTTACGAGGGGAAGGATCTCCTCGATCTTTTGGAGACCATTTTCGAGGTTGATAGAGTTCACCACGGCGCGGCCGGGGTAAGTTTCAAGGGCGGCTTTCACAACAGCGGTCTCGGTGGAGTCGATAAAGGCGGGGACACTTACGGCCTGGCTAATCATCTTGATGAGCTTTTGCATCTGCGTGTCTTCGTCCGTTCTCTCCGTAAGGGCGACACAAACATCGAGGGCATGGGCCCCGGCCTCTACCTGCCGGTGCGCTATCTCGAGGATGGCGTCGTAGTTGTCTTCGAGGAGAAGCTCCTTAACTCTTCGGCTTCCCTGGCTGTTTACACGCTCTCCTACGAAAAGGGGCCTCGGCTCCTGATCAAGCTCGGTGGCCTCCATTGCGCTTGCAATGCGCGGCTTAAGGTCAAGCTCGGGGGGTCTGGATTTCCAAGGGTTTTTTCCAGCAACGCTGTCGTGAAGCAGGCGTATGTGCTCCGGTGTGGTGCCGCAGCACCCACCGACGATGTTGCAGCCAAGCTCCGTTACGAACTGCGAGAGCATCTGCGCCATCGGCTCGGGTTCCATAGGGTAGACAGCCTCTCCGTCCACGTTCTTGGGGAGCCCTGCGTTGGGCACTGCGGAAACCGGCAGGCGTGTGTGTGACGTTAAGTATCTTATCGGCTCGCTCATGTAGTCGGGCCCGGTGGAGCAGTTGAGTCCTATAACATCTATCCCCATGGACTCGATGATGGCGTGAGTGGCGCCGATGTCGGTTCCCAGCAGCATGCGTCCGGTTATGTCGAGTGTGACCTGCGCCTGAATGGCGGCCTTTATGCCCGTGGTTTTGATTGCGAGCTTCAGTCCCTCCACGGCAGCTTTGACCTCCAGGATGTCCTGGCTCGTTTCTATTAAGAGAACGTCCACCCCTCCGGTGAGCAGACATATTGCCTGTTCTTTGAAAACCTCAACGAGCTCTTTCCAGGTTATATCGCTTAAGGTCGGGTCGGAGGAGGAAGGCAGCTTTCCGCTCGGGCCTATGGAGCCGGCTACAAACCTCGGCTTCTCGGGTGTGGAGAACTCATCGGCGGCGCACCGTGCAATCTGCGCCGAAGCAACGTTGATTTCATGAACGCGTTCATCGAGGCCGTACTCTCCAAGTGTGATGCGGTTCGAGCGGAACGTGTTGGTCTCGACAACATCCGCGCCCACTTCAAGGAAAGAGCGGTGTATCTCTTCGATTATTTCCGGTTTAGTGATCGACAGGTAGTCGTTACAGCCCTCGTACTGCTGGCCGCCGAAGTCATCGGGGCTCAGGTTGTACTTTTGTATGGAGGTGCCCATTGCGCCGTCGAACACTACGACGCGCTCTGATAGCGCCTTCAAGTACAGCGCCGCTCTGTCTTCCTTCAGTTCTTTGTTATCCGTGATGTCCTCCGACATACCCATAATCAAAAGGGGTATATTTTATCCACACAAATGGTCAAAGACAACCGTATATATTAATTTAATGCGTGTTTAAGCGAACTCAAATCAATAAGCACGGATGAGGGGTGTTGTAATTGTGAATGTGAATATTAGATATGGAATTGATACTGTGGAGCCTTTTTCTTTATCGAGCCGGTATCGTCGTCATTTACGTCTCGAATCATACCCACTCATCCCTCAGTCCTCTAAGGGCTTTGAATACGTTCCTTGGGCCGTGGCCGGCTTCCGGCACCTTTTGTTTCACGGTCTCGATTACTTCGGGCACTTCAACCCGCAGGAACGGGTTGTATGTCTTTTCTTCTCCGAGCGTCGGCAGGGGTACGTACTCCCCTTTTGAAAGCGCCGCCCTCACAACCACCAATTTGCTTGCAGCAGCTTCGTTTAACGGCTCGATGTCGAGAGCAAACCGAAGGTTTTTCTCCGTATATTCGTGACCGTAGTGGATTATCAGGTTGTCGGGGAGCGGAGTAAGTCTATTAGCAAATGTGTCATACAATGCGTCCACATCGCCCCTGAACCTGACGTTGCCGCAGCCCGCGGAAAATATGGTGTCGCCAACGAAGATGCAGTCATCGAGAATAAGGGAGATGTGCTCGGGGCAGTGGCCCGGGGTGTGGATAACCCTGATGTTTAGGGCTCCCACCTCGACCACGTCACCCTCGTCAATCGGCTCGTTTCGGGGCGCTACGTGCTGCTTTCGTGATGGGTGGACGAGGATCTTTGCAGCGCTTGAGGAGTCGAAGCTCTGTAGGGAAACTTTTAATATGGCGTCGTTGCCCTCGATATGGTCAGGGTGTGTGTGTGTGTTGATTATGTATTTAACCCTCAGCCCGAGTCTCTGCACGATTTCAAGGATTGTGCGTGCGTCACAAGGGTCGATAACGGCGCACTCGCGGGTATCCGTACACCACAGAATGTAGTTGTAGTTGGAGTCGCTTTGCTCTATGAGAACTCTGGCGATTCCGTAGCTGTCTTTATCCCTAATTTCCATCTCCCTCTCCTTCAGTGAGCGCTGTGTTCATTCGTTCTCATATCAATACTTCACAATTGCGGACAGCGCAATTCGGACGTAGATATAAATAATAACCGGTTGACTACTTATTAAAAAGGGTTATTAATATATGAGTCTTTCGTTCGGCGTAACTCTTAAGACGTCGATGGAGGCGGATTCATTCATCCCCGTATTAACGGCATATTTGAAATTAATACACATTTGAGCTTCGCTTTAGTGTTGACGCTTACGGCCGTCCTTATTGGCTGCGGCGGTAAGGAGCTTCCGCCGGGTCATGACATAGCGGGTATCCGGGCCCCTATCCATAAAATCCTCCTGTCCCCCCTTGCCTATGACGGGGCGATTGTGGTGGTTGAAGGGATTGTTAAGCACCCGGAGCAAGAAATTGATGAAGAGACCCAGAAATCCAAGGAATCCAAGATCTCCTTCAAGCTGTATGATTTGAGTGGGCTGTATATCAATGTCACGCTGCAAGGCCCCTTTCCGGTAGAGGAGAACTCCTTTGTGGTCTTAGGCGGAATATACAGAAGAGCCTCGAACGAGATCGAAGCTCATACGGTGAGAATCGTTTCCATGGGAGAGGAGATGGAAAAGATGCTTGAGAAGAAGCGCAAGAGCCGCTGAGCGCAATTTTCCTTCATACGTTGTCACACCTTGGGAGGTGTGATGCCCGTCTGCTTCTGGTACTTCCCCTTCTTATCTGCGTATGAGAGCTCGCACTCCTCGTCCCCCTCGAAGAAGAGCACCTGAGCGATGCCCTCGTTGGCGTATATCTTGGCGGGCAGGGGGGTGGTGTTGGAGATCTCAAGGGTGACGTACCCCTCCCATTCAGGCTCAAACGGGGTGACGTTTGTGATTATCCCTGTTCTGGCGTAGGTTGATTTCCCGAGGCAGATGGTGAGGACGTTGCGGGGTATTCGGAAATACTCCACCGTCCTGGCCAGCACGAAGGAGTTGGGTGGGATTATGCACACAGCAGTCTTCATATCGACAAAAGATCTGTCGTCGAAATTCTTCGGGTCGACTACGGTGTTATATACGTTGGTGAAAACCTTAAACTCGTCGCTTACCCTGATGTCGTATCCGTAAGAGGACAGTCCGTATGAAATCACTTTTTTGCCGTCCACTTCTGATACAGATTTATCTACGAAGGGCTCTATCATGTTGTATTTTACGGCCATTTCCCTTATCCAGCGGTCGGGTTGAATGCTCATGAGGGGGTTCTCCTTTCGTTTGTGCTTGAGTCCGGGAAGCCATAGTACCATAGCTATAGGGGTTGCTCAATTGCCGGGTGGTTTATGTTCAATTCAGAGCCGGCTGCGCCGTGTACAGTTGTTTTCTATCCATCGGTGTATCTAGAGGGTGTGGACAGTGAATTGGGTAGTTTCCTATGCATGGTATTGAAGTTAGTTTCAGAATATTCGATATTAAATATATGAAGGTGTAATAGGGTTTTTCTGATGGTAAGAGAAAAGATCGCCGTCTCGGAATTATCCCTCGAATTGAACCCAACCCCGGAGCGTGCTAGGGAAATACAGAGGCAAATTAGAGAAAGCATAGTCACCGAAGACTCGTTTGAGAGGCTAAGCACTGTCGGAGGCGCCGACCTTGCCGTGCTCACTCATCGAAAGAAGCTCCTTTGCGTTATAGTCGTGCTCACATACCCCGAGCTTGAGGAGATCGAGAGGGCCTGGGCCATGGCGGATGAAACGTTCCCCTACATTCCGGGGTACCTTTCGTTTCGGGAGGGGCCCGCTATCGTTAAGGCCTGGGAGAAGCTCAAAGGTAAGCCCGATGTGCTGATGTTCGACGGTCAGGGGACTGCTCACCCAAGAGGCGTAGGGATTGCAAGCCATATCGGGGTGGCTCTGGACACTCCGGCAATCGGGGTGGCGAAGAAAAAACTGTTCGGCGATTATGAAGAGCCCGCTTCGGTTCGCGGCTCCCGGAGCGGTTTGCTCCACCCCAAAACGGGAGAAACTATCGGGGCCGTGCTCAGGACTAAGAACTCGGTGAAGCCCGTGTTCGTATCGACGGGTCACAGGGTTTGCCTTCAAACGGCGATAGAGATAACGCTTGGCTGCTGGAGAGGCTACAGGGTACCGGAGCCCACGAGAAGGGCCGATATATATGCGGGGGAGATGAAGAAGTCGATATCACAATGAGAAATGCCATGAAAATACCCGGCCGGTTTAAAGCCGCAACTGCTCGTAATAGCATTTATTTTAGAAAATACAGATATTCCGGCCAGTTGAGAATTTGATAAATTCCCGGTAATCTCTGATATAATAATTATTAATCTTTTTCATCTGCTTATGTTAAGGATCAATTACCGCTGTTTGGATAAACGGGTCACAGTAAGTTAATCCGTTGGATTAAACACCGACTCTCGATTCATAGTTTGTAAACGCAATTTCTAATCGGAGGTTCATTGTGGGCACCTACTCAACTGAATTAGTGGAACAACTGAAGCTAGGCGACGGCAGCACCATGTACGGTGACGCCCCGCTCGTAATTTTAAAGGCCTTTCTCCAGTCCGGCATCAGCTACGTGGGAGGTTATCCCGGCTCCCCTACCGCGGGATTAATAGACGCGTTCGCCGCAGCGTACAAACCCGTGCTGAAGGATATGGGCGTGTACTTTGATTGCTCGGGGAACGAGGCTTCGGCCGCCGCGCTGCTCTCGGCTTCGATCAGCTACCCCATAAGGGGCTCGGTTAACTGGAAGATCGTAGGAACCAACGTTGCGTCCGACGCCCTTGCCCATATATCTTCCTCAGGTGTCATGGGAGGTGCTTTGATCATAATAGGGGAGGATTACGGATGCGACAGCACGTGCGTGGCCGAGAGGGCCCTTCCCTTTGCGCTTAAATCCACAATGCCCGTTATCGACCCAAGAGGCGACCTCCAACACTTAGTCGATATGATCGAGCAGGGTTTTCAGCTCTCGGAGTATTCGAATATGCCTGTCATGTTTCTGCTCTCGACACGGATTGCTCACATAAGGGGCAAGATTTCCTGCAGGGATAATATTACTCCGGCGATAAGCACTGTAAATCCCCTGAAAGACCTGACCCCCGACCTGAACAAAATTCCCCTTCCCCCTTACACCTACGATCAGGAGAGAAAGAAGTTCTCCGAAAGAATCCCGTCGGCCATTAAATTTATCAGGGAGAGACGGCTCAACGAAGTGTTCGACGGGGAGGAGAAAAGTCTCGGCATTATCACACATGGGATGATATTCAACTCTATGATGAGGTGCCTGTACAATCTCGGTGAAGCAAACATTTACGGCGAATCCAGGATTCCGATACTCAACTTGAACGTAATCAACCCGCTCGTGCCCGAAGAGATCGTCGATTTCATAAGGGGTAAAAGGGCAGTGTTGATCGTCGAGGAAGGGATGCCAAATTTAATTGAAGAGCAGATAAGGGCGATAGTGCAGAGGGCAAGGCTCGGAGTGGAGATTTTCGGTAAAGAAACACTGCCCACCGCAGGGGAATTTACACCCGACCATATTATTAAGGGAATAGGCTCTTTCTTGATAAAGAACACCGCCAATTCAAGGGAGCAGAGCAGAATACGCGCCTCGAGTGAGGAGATTGAAAAACACAAGGTCGTTGCGAAGCAGTTCCTGAGAGAGCCCATAACGAAGCGCAACCCCATATTTTGCACCGGCTGCCCCGAGAGACCCGTATTCACTGCCATAAAAATACTTGAGGAAGAATACGGAAGGTCTTACTATGCCTCCGACATCGGGTGCTATTCCATGAGCGGGCTGCCTCCATTCGACCTGAGTGATTCAATCACGGGGATGGGGGTAGGTCTCGCCTCTGCGGGGGCGCTGTCACGTATGGCCACGAAGCGGTTTATTTCTTTCATGGGCGACGGGACTTTCTGGCACAGCGGTCTTACCACCAGCATTGCGAACGCCGTCTACAACAAACAAGACGCCATCCTAATCATTTTGCAGAACTTCTGGACTTCCATGACAGGCGCTCACGAAAACCCGGCTTCAGGAAAGAACATGAGACAGGAAGAGGTTGGAATGGACATTGAAAAAGCCCTGAAAGGCACGGGCGTGGAATGGATCAGAACCGTTGACCCCTTTGACTTAGGTGATTCTATTGATGTGCTGAGGGAGGCGTACGAAACCCCCAAGGGGCTGAAAGTAATAATTTCAAAAGGCGAGTGCACGCTCGAGAAGCAGAGGAGAGAAAAACCAATTGTGAGAAAGTCCATTCAAAGGGGCAAGAGGGTCGTTCAGGCGCGCCTGGGCGTTGACGACGAGGTTTGCACTGGCGACCATTCCTGCATGAGGTACAACGGCTGCCCTTCCCTTACCCTCAAAGAGGGCCCGAACCTACTCAGGGATGACCCC
This sequence comes from Candidatus Dadabacteria bacterium, assembly GCA_022564935.1. Taxonomy (GTDB): domain Bacteria; phylum Desulfobacterota_D; class UBA1144; order Nemesobacterales; family JADFKM01; genus JADFKM01. The sequence goes on along the minus strand of JADFKM010000064.1, from coordinate 768 downwards.
ATAGCCACTATCGAGCATTCGTGCGTGGGCTGCGGGCTATGCGGCGAAATTGCCCAGGCCGCTGTCCTGTGTCCTGCTTTTTACAAAGTGGAAGTGATACACAACCCGTCGATATACGATAGGGCCAAAGATAAATTTAACTCGGTATTTGTGAACTTCCTATCGGGCAACGGAGTGTCGAACTAGGTTAGCTGCCTTGATTTATCTTTCCTATTTATTAAAATGGGGGTAGATTCAGATTGAATGACACAAATGTGGCTTCAATAGATTCAGCCATGGATAAAACGGCCAAGCTGATAAGGATTCTGATCCCCGCCGTAGGGGGCCAGGGAGGAGGGGTTCTTACCGAATGGCTTGTTCAAGCCTTTCAGTACGAAGACTACGATGTGCAGGGCATAGGACTGCCCGGCCTGTCCCAGAGAGGGGGGTCGACCACTTATTATATAGAAGCCCACCCTTCGGTTAATGAGCCTAACAAGCGTGTCATTTTCTCCCAGTACCCGGTGCCGGGCGATGTGGATGTCATACTCGCACAGGAGTTCTTAGAGCTAGGGCTGATTCTGGAGCAGGGCTACGGCTCATCTGAAAAAACAACTATAGTGTCCAGTACTCATAGGATTTATTCCACCCTTGAGAAAATGCCCGTAGGAAGAGGCATTTATTCCGATGAAAGCTTGCTCAGATTTGCTAACGCTTTTTCCAAGCGGTTCATAGGACTTGACGCACTGGAGCTGGCTAAGCAAAATGGGATGGACGAGCTGGGGATAA
>JADFKM010000016.1 GCA_022564935.1 Candidatus Dadabacteria bacterium | reverse complement strand
CCACCGAGGCCCCCTCCTCGCTCATTACCCTCCTGTCGCAAGCAAGCGCCAGCTCAAAGCCCCCGCCGAGGCAGTAGCCGTCTATGGCGGCGACAACGATGTAGGGAAGGGTCTCTATCTTCTCGAACACCCTCTGGCCCTCCTCAACAAGCTCCTTCAAATACAGCCAGCCACCCTTATTCATTAGCTCTATATCGGCACCTGTGGAAAAAAACTTCTTGTTTCCGGTTATCACGACCGCCCTGATACTCTCATTGAACGATATGTTCTCAATAACCTTGCCAAGCTCCTTCACCATGTCCAGCGTGAACGCATTCACCGGCGGGCGGTTAAGCTCCACCACCCCCACTCCGCCTTCTTCCCTCACATTGTAGAACTGGTAATTCATGCATTAACTCCTTCCAGAATTAAATCGGGTCGTATAATAATAATTACAACCCGCTATCATTCAACCTGTTGCCCGCTGGAATCCCGATACGGGCGTTTAAGATGGGGGGTTTTCAGGGAATGAGCCTAATACACAGGCCCGGCGCGCAATAAACGGCTATTCTATAAACAGAACAAGCACCCCTGTGTAGGTAAAGAGATAGTTCGTTCCCTTGAGAACAGAGAACTCGGAGTTGCCGAAGAACCCGATTAGAGGAAAATCGCCCAGGGCGCTCGAGATGTATGCCGTATCTATGCCCTTGGTGCCGTAAAGCGATGAGCCCCTGGCAAGACAGTTGAAGTAGAAACCGAACTTGATCTGCCGTTCATCGCTTAGGCCGCCGGACAGCCTATCCAGCATCTGTTTTAAATCTTCCCTGGCCATAGTGGGATGACGCACCGTAAACTGCATAAGCTGTCCTTCCTTCACGTTATCGGCAACGGCGACAACCCCCGTGTCTTCGTTGATTCCCATTATGTTCCTGACCAGGTACTCACCGGAAGAAAACTCGGTGTCGGCAGGGTCGAGGGGAAAGGCCGCAAACACGAGGTGGAACAAATTATTGCGGTCATTCAGGATCCTCGCAGGCACCTGCTGCTTCATGAATTCGAATGCGGGCATTTCGTTTATCTCGAAGATTATATTGCTCTCCGCGTTGGTAATTACCGACGGCACTCCTACGGGCTGACACCCCTGAGTAATACCGATTGCGTAGGTATAATTCCCCTGGAGAAGCAGTCCGGACACGGCCTCCTTTGCGGCACCGTCGGCCGAGAACTGATACGTTTCGTTCATCCCCGGATGTAAAGAGGCGGCGGCGCCGACAATATCTATATCTCCAAGCTTGGATTCCACACCCCTGAACAGCAGCTCCGGTTGTACGAGAAATGCGTCTGGAAGCAGGATAAGGAGGTTGTTCTCACTCTCCAGGGGTGAGAACATCTCGCCTATTTTAATTCCCGAAGATTGGCCGCCATCCCCTCCGGCATTCACAAGAAACGAGGTCGCCTTTATGCTCTCGGAGCTAACGACCATAACGGCTACGGCGGGCTCGGCTTCTATTTCTTCAAAACCGGTGAGAATTCCCAGACCGCTGCAGCCCGAAATGTTTTCCGTTCCGGTAATCTCGCGAATCACACTGATTATGCTTTCAAATTTTTGAGCGTGTGGGAAAGTGCAGAACACAACCGCCCAATCAGTAGTTTTGATTCCACCCTGTTCCATGGCTTGAGCTGCGGCCTCTTTTGCCGCCGAAACGCTTTCAGTAGCAAGGGAAAGCCCTACTCCGGCTTTAATCATCAAACACCTCTTCCTGCACAACAGTTTTATGTTTAAATGAGATCCATCGTACCCTCATCAAATAATTATAACCCCAATCTCTGCTCTTGAGTCACTTCGGCTTTAAATATCCCTTACCCTCCCTTTATAACTTGAGACACGAAAGGCTCCGGTGGCAACAAAAAGGAATTTATTCCGCATTCTACATAAGTGCGGGTAAAATTATAGAAATTATTGCGATGAACAACCCTCCGCGAACTATAAACAAATTCCCCATCGCCAAGATAGACAGCTACCTTGCGTCGGTACTCGGGCCCTCGCCGGGAAAAGGGCTGAACTTAACCCTGTCTTACGACCAAAGCGAAGGGGTTGTCGAGGCAAGGCATCAAATAGCCCAAGACTCCATCCCAAAAAACTCCGTTGACTTCGACCTCTCTCCTTGCAGCTGCCTCGACCTGGACACTATCTCACTCGACGATTTTATAAATACCCCCTTCGAAACCGGCTCCGCATACGAATTCTTCGATTTCGCCTTCATGTACAGCTCCCGCATCACCTGCATGGTGGAGTTCACGGGAAGGGCGTGGAAAATCCAAATACACAAAACGCAAGGCCCCTGAATGGGAAGAGAAGAGCTGGAGCTGGCCGCAAAGATGTGGAACGAGATTCGAGAGGTATTGACCCTGTGCGGTGATATCGGGCAGTTCAGAGCAGAGGATTTTGTAACCGAAGACATGCCGAGGGTTGTTTGGGACGGGAAGCCCGTTCTCCCAATATCACTGTTGACGAGGCTTATCGAGCTTGGAGGAGGGATCAGCGAAGTTTTCTGGAACGCCTACGAAGCCCTGTGTATAGCGGCCGCCAACCGCCTCGGACTGGAGAACAAACTGTCCGTTGCGTTCGCCGACTCCCTGACATGCCTGAGGACGGGCTGGGTGGGGGGCAACGGCACCGAGGCCGAGCAGTGCATTGCTCAGGACATCTTCTTATCCGAACTGTCCTACGGCGAGGGGTGGGACCCGAAATCCGAGCTCATCCAGAGGCAGGTTCAGGTCATGTTAATGAAATTTAAAACCTGGCAGGGCTCACCGGAGGCGTATAGAGCCGACGTGGCAGCCTTTTGGAGGGACAGGTAGTGAGAACAAAAGCTCAGCAATATGCTAGGCTCCGCCAATCCCGTTAACGGAACTCCCCCGGATGGGTAATCAGTACTCCTTCAAAATATTGTAGAAGGTATCCCTCTGAGCCGGGTTGAAGCCCGCGCTCCTTATCATATGCACAAGCTCCCCTATTGTTGCCCGGAGCTTGTTCTCGGCGCAGCCCAGGACGTTCTCATCGTACAGCGTGCCGCCGAGGTCGCTTGCGCCGTAGTGCAGCGAGATGGAGCCCATCTTTTTACCCTGTGTGAACCATGAGCCCTGGATATGCTCGAAGTTATCGAGGTAGACCCTGGAGAGCGCAAGCACCCGCAGGTACCTGTCTCCCCCTATTTCCAGGGGGATCTTCTTTTCGAGAAAGGTGTTTTTGGGCTTGAATGTCCAGGGTATGAACGCGAGAAACCCGCCCGTCTCGTCCTGTAGGGCTCTTATCCTCTCAAGGTGCTCGATGATGTCGGTGTCCTGCTCGGCGTGGCCGAACATCATCGTTGCAGTGGTGCGAAAACCAACTTTGTGCGCCTCCTTTGTGACGTTAATCCACCCCTGGGCATCGATTTTCAGGGGGCTTATCTTCCTGCGCACACCGTTGGCGAGGATCTCCGCCCCCCCGCCGGGAATGGTGCGGAGCCCAGCGTCCCAAAGCTGCGACAATACTTCATGGGTGCTAACCCCCGAATATTTTGCCACTGCGTTTATCTCAGGGGCGGAAAATGCGTGCAGATGAAGGCCTGGTATCTCTTCCCTCACCCTCCTTACAAGCTCTGTGTAGTACTCAAGCGGTATTTCGGGGTTGTGTCCACCCTGAAGAAGCACCGTAGTGGCGCCGTTGTGATAGGAGGCCTTCATTATTTCCAGAAGCTCGTCGTGTGTGAGCGTGTAGGCATCCGAGGCTCCGGGCGGCCTCCAGAATGCGCAGAAAAGACACTCGGTGTCGCACACGTTGGTATAGTTGGGGTTCGTGTCCGCAACGAAGCTCACTATGTCTTCAGGATGGAACGCGCTCCTAATGTAATCGGCCGCACGGCCAAGCTCAATCAGCGGGGCGCCATGTAGCAGTGCCAGTCCCTCATCGGCGCTAATCCTCTCGCGACCCCGCACCTTGTCAAATATTTCATTCAACCCCATCATACAATTTATCCAACCACATGGACTGTTCCGTGTCAATCTGAGCGGTCGTTTTTCCCCATGCCGCTCCGGGAATCAAACCCCCTCCCCCGCCGCTGCAACCCCTTGAGAGTAGGCATAGAGAAGTGTAAAGTATTCATATGAAATGGCGTTTTTTACTGCTCTCCATTCCCCTTGTTGTCTTTTTCCTCTTCCCTTCAAAACTCCCCTCAAGCCCGGCCGACAAACCCGGGACAGAGGAGCACTGGTGGGGCCTATATTTTAAGGGGGATAAGATAGGGTATTCGCAAACAATCTCGGTCGACACAGGAGACAGTCTTGAAATTAAGGAGTACGTAAAATTCCAGATGACCACTTTCGGAGTCACTCAGAACATCGAGACACTCGCCACCTACACCCTGAAGGCTAATTCACTCACATCGTTCGAGTTCGAGATGAAGGCCGGCTCCGCAGCCATAAACGCCCGGGGTACTAGGAACGCGGGGGCGTTCGATATCGAAATGCATACGGTGTCTGGAATTTCGTCTCTCTCCTATCCCGTAGACGAAAAAGCGCTTGTCTTCCCGCTCCTTTACAAACGGCTTGCCGAGCTTGGGCCCCCTGCCGGAGAAAAGCTCCAGATGAGTATCTTTGACCCGAGCCTGATAATAACCGGTGTGCCGCCGGAAAAAATGGTGGCATATATAGACATAGAGGGTAAAGAAACCGTTAAAACCCCCTCCACGTACTACGATACCCTGAGGGTCAGGATCCGGTTCATCGGGACCACTTCCACAGTGTGGATTAACGACCGGGGAATTTTGGTAAAAGAGTTCACCGAGCCGGGATTCATTTCCAAGCTGGAGGGAAGGGCCAAGGCCACGAGAGAGCCCCTGGCGAATCTGGACATCGTATCGAAAACGGCCGTTTCCTCCAATGTGTCACTTAAGGACGCCAGGGAGCTTAAGCTCCTCAGGGTTAAAATCGGGGGTCTGGACTCCACCGAAGACCTTCAGCTTAGCGACGGCAGAAGACAGAGCTTCGAGAGCGGGATAGTAGAGGTCAACAGCGAGGCGCTTGAGTCACTGACCCCATACTCAATCCCCTATGCAGGAGGCGACAAATCAGAACTCACAAAACCGACCCACTTGATTCAAAGCGCCCATCCTGAAATCGCCGCCGTCACACAAAGCATCTTGAACGGCGAGACCGATTCGCTGCTCGCAGGCCGGAAGCTTGTCGACTGGGTGTACAATAATCTCGAAAAAGTCCCCGTCATAAGCATCCCGAACGCACTTGACGTGCTCAAGACAAAGAAGGGGGACTGCAACGAGCACGCAACGCTGCTCGCGGCCCTTTCACGCTCAGCGGGAATACCGACAAGGATAGTTCTAGGATTGATGTATATAAACGGCAAGTTCTACTACCACGCCTGGAACGAGATGTTCGTAGGGGGATGGATAACGGTGGACTCCACGCTGGGTCAGGTGCCCGCCGACGCTTCGCATATAAAACTGCTCGAAGGAGGCCTCAGCAGGAGCTCGGAAATAATGAGATTTTTGGGAAAGCTGAAACTGGAAATACTGGATGCGTCATAGTATATGAGGTTAATTATGAAAACAGGCTGCAAAACCGCTCTACTTCTATGTTTGCTTTTTCTGATCTGCTCCTGCGCACCAAAAGCCACGGGAAAAATGGCAGCCGGCACCCAAGAGGGTCCTACTGCGGCTTCCGCTCCGCCGAAGAGCAGGTCTGAGGCATATTACCACTTTGCCGTCTCCCGGCTCCAGTATCAGAGACGGAACTTTACCGCCTCCCTGAAATCTTTAGAGGAAGCCGAAAAACTGGACCCCACCTCCGCATTCTTGAAATACAGCCTGTCCGTCATGTACATGAGCTTCAACCAGTACTCTAGAGCGGTAGCAAAGCTAAAAGAAGCCGTCTCGGTCAACCCCGAATACGCCCCGGCACACACCCTTCTGGGCAAGATATACGCTACGTCTCCTGAGCAGAACATGGTCGGGATGGCCGAAGATGAATTGAAAAAAGCCGTGGAGTTAAACCCTGAGGACCCCGAAGCCCACCTGTTTCTGGGAATCATGCGCACAGAAAGAAAGGACTATAAAAATGCGATGAAGAACTTCGAGAGGGTGATTGAGCTTCTGCCCTATGACGAAAACGGCTACTACTTTCTGGGAAGGCTTTACTATGAAATGGAAGACTATGAAAAATCCGAGCAGTACTACAAGCGTGCCCTGGAGATCAACGGCCAGTACCCCACGGCGCTCATCGACCTTGCGATTCTACTTGAGAAGCGGGGCAGGACGAAAGAGTCAGAGGACATATACAAGACGCTGGTCACTCTTTTCCCTCTGAGCCAAGAGGCCCGTATGAGGTACGGGAACTTTCTGTTCAGAGTCCACCGGCTGGACGATGCCACGAAACAGTTCGAGAAGGCCACCCAAGTAAGCTCCTTTAACCCGGAGCTTACCCTCAGGCTCGGACTGCTCTACGTAGAGCAGCGGAACTGGAGCAAGGCCGTTGAGCGGTTCGAGGCGATGCTCAATGTAGACAGAACCAATGAGCAGGCCAGGTACTACATTTCCCTATGCTATATCGAAACCGGCAGATACGAGAAATCGAAAAAGATACTGGAGGGCTTTACCAACGATTCGGAGTTCTACACCGACGTCCTTGTGCAGAAATCCTACCTGTACGAAAAAATGGGCGACCGCAAGCGATCCCTGCACATAGCGGAAGCGGCACACAGCTCATTTCCAGACGACGAGCGGCTCCTGAACAACCTCGGCAGCATTTACAGGAAAATGGAGAGATACGACGATGCCATGCGGCTCTACCGGAAGTTCGTGAAGAAAAACCCCAAAAGCGAGCTGATTTACTACTCCATCGGGGCGACATACTACTTCTTGAAGAAAGAAGACAAGGCAATTTCCACCATGAAAAAGCTGCTCAAGATGAACCCCGACCACGCCGATGCGATGAACTTCCTGGGCTACACCTACGCAGAAAGGGGAGAAAAACTTGACGAGGCGCTAAGGCTCGTGCAGAGGGCGCTTGAGCTGTCCCCGAGCAAGGGATACATCATCGACAGCCTGGGATGGGTGTACTACAAGAAGGGGATCCTCGATAAAGCGCTTGAGCTGCTGACAAAAGCCGCTCGCCTCTCTCCCGAAGACCCCGTGATCATGGAGCACATCGGGGACGTGTACTCAGATATGGGCGACTCCATAAAGGCCCTTGAGTACTACGAGCTGGGACTGAGCCTTAAGCCAATAGAGGACAAAGAGCTTCGCAACAGACTTCACGAAAAGGTAAACCGCATCAAAGAGATGCTAAGCGCAGATACCTCCGTGAACTGACAATCCGCTTCCCTCATGCGCCGCCTTTAACTGTCACCATAATCCCACTACCCCCTTACAGTTTCTACCAGACATTTACCTCTCAATCCTCCTTTTGGGGTTAAAACAGGACCGCGACACTTTGGCTGGCGCTCCGGTTTTTTTTTGTGATTGCGAGGTGTTATTGCGGCTTAATTGCGAGAATTTCCCAGTTGACATAAATTTTCAATTATGTTTTAATGGAATTATACAAAGGAGGACGGAAAATGAAGAATAAGTTACTTTCCAGGGCTTTAGCCGTAATGGTGACGGCCTTTTTCTTTGGGATGCTCTTAGCTCCCGCAATCTCCCTTGCCGCGCAGCACATCCGGCCTGTGGGAAAGACCACTCAGCAGGCTAGCCAGCTTGTATTCTGGTACGACGAGGCCAATTCCTCTACTGACAGGCACACGCATATAATGGTGACCAACGCCAGCATAGACACGCCCGTGAACGTACACGTCCAGATTTTTGCGAGCAGCTGTACACTAGATGCGTTGGATGTTTGTATTCCCTCAACCCTTGTGATATGCGCCGAGACCGATTTCAACGACTTCTACACACCCCGGGATACACATACCTATTGGATGGATGAGGTATTAACAAACGACCCGACTCAACCCACATTTTTAGTAGGCGACTTTGACGGCACCAAGGGTTTCGTGGTCGTAACTCCCATTGACGCCCCGGGCACGCGAGCCGCCATTGCCCACCAGCACATGTTCGGACACTCCTTCGTTGAAGATTCTATTGTGGGGTCGGGGTTCGGGGTAAGCGCTACGGGCAGGGACGCAGTGAGCTTCAGCACGGGAAACGTCGTAGCCGACGGCACCCTTCTTGACGGAGTTGACAATGGCTATGTGCTTCTCCAGCCGGACAAACTCAAGTTTAACTTTGCCGCCTCCCTGTACGACGAAATTGACATAATCAGCATAGCGTTCAGCGACAACTACGCGGGCGCTTTCGGCTACGTCGCCACGCCTGCCGGCGCAGTGTGGACGCCGCTCGTATTCAATGAGTTCGAGACCCCGATTTCGTGCAACCCCGTAGTACAGGACTGCTTCTTTAATATAGGGTTGAATCCCCAATTACCCCAGTCCAATGAGCTTCTTGGAATCCGGGATCTTTGTCCCAACAATCCTACGATTGACGGCTTTGTGAAGGTAGCCGTGAGCGGAGTGGAAGGGCTCGAGAACGAGCTTGGATTGATAGGGTTTACCGACACCGGTGTATCGTTCTGTGATGGTAATACCGATCTTCCATCATGCGTTGATGGCACCGACTGCGCCCTGACATGCGCAAATCGTGTATGCAGTGAATCCGGCGCCTCATGCGTTGACCTTTTTGACTGTCCTATTGTACAGGGCTGTGTTGGCAATTGCACTATCGGTGGGGCGCTCTGCATTGGAGACTCCGGCTGTGCCCAGACATGCGATGGCCGTAGATGTTTGCTAGGTTCTATCTCTCCGTGTACGAGTAATGAAGATTGCGGTTCTGTCGGCGGCTTCATCTGTCTACCAGGCAATTGCACTCTTGATGGGCTCGCGTGCGCTAATGACGGCGATTGTACGACCACTCTGACTTGTGATGAAGTCGATAATTTCTCCGGGGCGACCTGGATGATCGGCGAGTAATAGAATGTTTAGACAAAAAAAAGCAATGAGGACGGGATTTATGAAAACCAGATTTATTGAGAAAATTATGGGAGCTATTGTTTTTGCTCTCCTTTTGGGACTTGTATCGACCCCGGCAGTCTCGCAGGTCGTCGTGCCTGTAGGAAAAACGGAGATGCAGTCAAGCCAGCTTATATTGTGGTACGATGAAGACCAAATCAATAACATCAGAGATTCCTTTATCCAGGTGACAAACGCGAGCTTGGACACAGCCGTAAACGTTCACGTCCAGATATTCGCGAGCAGCTGTACAGTAGATGCGCAGGATGTTTGTATTCCCTCAACCATTGTGATATGCGCAGAGACGGACTTCAACGATTTCTACACCCCCAACGACACGCATATCTATGATATGGGAAGTGTATCCACAAACGATCCCGTTGCATCTCCAATCTTTATAGGCAGCTTTACCAACACAAAGGGGTTTGTGGTCATAACTCCCATAGACGGCCCCGGCACTCGCAACGCCATAGCCCACCAGCACATGTTCGGAAACTCCTATGTTTTTGACGCAACAGAGACATTCGCTCTGAACGCGATGGGCAGGGACGCCGTCAGTTTTTCGACCGGCATTGTGGAAGCCGACGGCACCACGCTCGACGGCTCTTCGAACGGGTACGTACTCATCCAGCCCGAGTTTCTCAAGTTCAACTTTGAGGATGATTTGGGTGAAGATAGTGCGGATCTTATCAGCATAGCGTTCAGCGACAACTACGCCGGACCGTTCGGCTACGTCGCGGTGCCTGGCGACGCCGTGTGGACGCCGCTCATATTCGATGATAACGAGGAGCCGGTTTCGTGCTCAGCTATAGTTCAGAACTGCTTCTTCGACATCGGGATCAACCAGCAGTTTTTCCAGTCAGACACCCTTCTCTCAAGCCAGGAACTTTGTCCCAACAGTCCTACACGTGTAGGCTGGGTAAAGATAGCCGTTAGCGGGCTGGATGGACTTGAGAACGAGATGGGAATAGTCGCATTGAGTGAATTCGCGCTTGAGGGTTATGCGTTCTGGATGCATGCCGAAGGCGCGGCAACACCGGTTGCTCCTCTCCCCGAGTGTACCGTTGATGCAGATTGCCTCGAGGGCGAGGTATGCGAGGCGGGAGAATGTGTTGCGGCGCCGGAGTGTGCCGTTGATACAGATTGCGCAGAGGGCGAGGTATGCGAGGCGGGAGCTTGTGTTGAGGCGCCGCCCGAGTGTACCGTTGATACCGATTGCGCCGAGGGCCAGGTATGCGCTCTGGGTATTTGCATAGCCGACCCGGGCGGCGGTGGCGGATGCGCCATAGCCTCTACGGCAAGCGCAGGCACAGCGGCGGCTAATGCGCTCGTTGTATTGATCCCACTTCTAGGCATTGGGCTTCGCTCCATGCTGCGAAGGAGGGAAGAGCAGTAACCACTAGTTAGAGAAAGAATATCGTCCTCCTATCGGATATGAAGCCGGGGTATCGAATCAATGGTATCCCGGCTTTTTGTTTCATAGCAGTGCTCATTTAATCACCTCATTATGCATGGCTGGATGTAATAGTGTGTTGTGTGTGACTCCCATTCTCTATTGTGGGGCGATACCCCTACCCGTCCGTTCACGCCTCGGCTGCTCGAGCGCGACCCTCTCACTCAACCAACACACCTGATATAATACTAACAAACTTCCAGCAGAGATTTACTTGAAGAAACTAATCATATCCGCCGTCCTGCTTCTTATAACCGCATGCTACTTGATCCCCCCACGGCCCGAAATCGACCTTGCGGATTTCTCCGCTGACGAAATAGCAAGGGCGATAGCTGCACGCGAGGGGAGCATCACCTCCATCAAGGGCATGGCGAAGATTAAAATACAAACCCCCTTCGAAGAGCTCTCCTTCAAGCAGGTCACCATTGTGCAAGACCCAGACCTGCTCTACATAGAAGCCCTCACCCTCTTCGGAACCACCGTAGCCAAGCTCATATTCGACGAGAGCGGAGGTGTGCTGATGCTCCCACGGGACAGGCTCCATTTCGAGTACGGAGAGAAGTTCAACCTCGCCTACATCTTCCCTTCCCTCCCCCTCAGTATGGACGTATTCGAGCTTGTAGACCTCCTGCTCGGCCGCATCCCCGACGGGGAATCGCTCGGGGATGAAGAGCTGCTCCTGGAAAGCGAGCAGGGTCTTTTGGTGCTGAGACCCGCCTTTTGGCCGGATAGACAAAAACTGTACGTAAACCCGGAGAATCTACTTGTCGAGAGGGCAGACATTTTGCTTAATGACGGCTCTTGGGTAACGATAGAGTACGGAGGCTGGAAGGTGGTAGGTCAAGACAACGCCTATTTCCCCTCAAAGATAAAACTGAGTACGGAAAAATTTTCGATCTCCGTAAAGTACTCAGACGATACAGAGCTCAACTCCCCTATCGACAAAACCCTCTTTAATCAGTAGGCCTAAACATTTCCGATTGCAAAATCTTTCGGGAATCCTTATAATCTATACTTGACGGGTCAATACGGCACAGCAACTGCGTCCTTGCAAAATATAAACTCCAATTCTTGACTCAGGGAGATAGCGCAAGTGAGCGGTGATACGACCAAGACCAAAACGGTTACGATTAAGAACAGACTGGGGCTTCACGCCCGCGCCGCTGCGCAGCTTGTGAATGTTGCGAACAACTTTGCCTCGGATATCACACTGAGCAAGGACGGGTACGAAGTGAACGGCAAGAGCATCCTAGGAGTTCTCTCCCTTGCCGCCATCAAAGGCACGACGATCCAGATTGACGCATCCGGCGCCGACGCCGAGCAGGTATTAAACGAGATAGAGGAGCTTGTCGAAAGCGGATTTGGGGAGAAAGTATGAGACACGAGCTCAGGGGGATTGCGGTCTGCCCCGGCGTCGCCCTAGGCAAGGCGGTGATGCTGAACCGCTACAAAGTAGTAGTCGAAAAAACATCCGTCGCCTACCCCCTGCTCGAAGCCGAGCAGAACAGATTTCTCCTCGCCCTTGAGAAATCCAAGGAGCAAATCCAGCTCATACAGCAAAAGTTCCACCCTAAAGACATAGTGGACTACGACCAGATCTTGAATTTCTACATCATGATGCTCGGCGACGAATCGTTCTGCGAAGAGGTGCTGGAGACGATTAAAAACGAAGGTGTAAATGCGGAATGGGCTATCAACCTGGTAATAGACAAGAAAACCGAAAGGCTGAGGGAGATAGACGACCAGTACATGCAGGACAGGGTGACGGACCTCAACCACCTCGGAGACAGGATACTGCGGAACCTCCACGGAATACACGACCACATGCACGAGCTCGAGCCCAACTCCGTGCTCGTCTCGCACGACATATCCACTGTAGACGTGGTGTGGTACGCGAAACACAACGCGGTGGGGTTCGCCACAGACGTGGGCGGCTACACATCTCACAGCGCGATTGTGGCAAAGTCGTTCGGAATCCCAAGCGTTATGGGCACAGACGACATCACCGTCCGGGTCTCCCCCGGAGACGTTATATTCATTGACGGCTACAGCGGCACGGTGGTAATAAACCCCACGGCCAAAGAGCTTCGCCAGTTCAAGAGAAGGGAAAAAGAGTTCCTCGCGCAGGAAAAGAAGCTCATAAGTTACGGCTCGCTGCCCGGACAAACATCTGACGGCGTGAAGATAAAGGTAAACGCCAACATCGAGATTGCCGAAGAGGTGGAGCTTGCGCTGCGCTACGGGGCGGAAGGAATTGGGATGTACAGAACGGAGTTCATGCTCACAAACTCCGTATATTTCCCCACCGAGGAGGAGCAGTTCAATAACTACGCAAAAGTGGTTAAGGGGATGAACCCCTACACGGTCACCATCAGGACCATAGATATCGGCGGCGACAAATTCCCCAGAGGCACCGAAACCGCAACTGAGACGAACCCCGCCCTGGGAATGCGGGGCATCAGGTACTCGCTGAACGAAAAGGAAACGTTCATCAATCAGACACGGGCGATGCTAAAAGCCCAAACGTGCGGGAGCATACGGATTCTCATACCAATGATATCCTGCATTGAGGAGATAATAGAGGTCAAGGAGATAATCGAGCAGGTAGCTTCTGATATGGACACCGGCAGCGTGCCGGAGCTTGGGGTTATGATCGAAACCCCTTCGGCGGCCATATTAGCCTCCGAATTAGCCGACGAGGTCGACTTCCTGAGCATCGGAACGAACGACCTCATCCAGTACACACTCGCTGTCGACAGGGCAAACGAGCATTTAAGTTACCTCTTCAGTCCCTTCCATCCCGCCATTCTCAGGCTGCTGCAGAGCGTGATTGAAAAGGCAAAGGAAAAGAATGTCCCGGTCGGGGTCTGCGGCGAGATGGCAAGCCAGCTCCAGTGCGTCCCCCTGATCGTGGGAATGGGCATAGAGGAGCTGAGCATGAACGTGCATTCAATTCCCAAAGTCAAAAAGCTCCTCAGCATAATAACAAAGGAACATTCGGAGGAAATCCTCAGCGGGGCGTTAAAGCTGCGCACCTCGGAAGAGATAAAAAGCCACGTCATAGAGGAGATAATAAACAGGTGGGAGTACTCCCTGCCCGATGAGATCATAAGGGAGATATCCTCAAGCTAGAACCTACCATACTGTGCTGTTCTGTGATAATAGGCAACAATCAGGGGATATCCCGAGGGTAGTGTACGGGCATATAATTTCAAATCCAACACCCACTGGGGTATCTTTATATTGCTACGGTCAGCGTTCGTGCGTCTGCTTGACAATAAAATAGCTAAAAGGTACTAGTATTGGATACTCTAAAGAGAGGTAACGCATGGGCTTCGTCAAGTCTCTGAGGTGCAAGGAATGCGGGGAAGAATTCCCGAAGGCCCCCGTACACGTGTGCGAGATGTGCTTCGGCCCCCTGGAAGTCACATACAATTATGATGAGATAAAACAGTCTCTTTCCCGTGAGGCCATCGAGAAGCGGGGAAACAACATATGGCGCTACTGGGAGCTCCTGCCCATCGACAACCCACCCACAATCGGCCAATCCGTCGGCTTTACCCCTCTAATACGAGCGGAAAACCTCGCCAGAGCGCTCGGCGTCAAAGAAATTTACATCAAAAACGACTCCGTCTGCTACCCCACGCTGTCTTTTAAGGACAGAGTTGTTTCTGTTGCGCTCTCGAAGGCCAAGGAGTTCGGGTTCGACACGGTCTCCTGCGCCTCAACGGGCAACCTGGCGAACTCAGTGGCAGCCCTTTCCACAGCGGGGAGATTGAAAAGCCTCATCTTCATCCCATACGACCTGGAGCAGGCAAAGGTCGTGGGCACCACCGTCTACGGCTCCACACTCATCGAAGTAAAGGGCAGTTACGACGACGTGAACAGGCTGTGCAACGAGATCGCCGGGAAATTCAACTGGGCTTTTGTCAATATAAACATTCGCCCCTACTACGCGGAGGGCTCCAAATCCCTTGGGTTCGAGGTGATGGAGCAGCTCGGGTGGCGGGCTCCGAAACACTTCGTCATCCCGATGGCAAGCGGCTCACTGCTTACAAAAATATCGAAAGCCATAAAAGAGTTTGAAACCATAGGTCTCGTGGAGAGCAACGGAACAAAGCTATACGGCGCTCAGGCCGCCGGTTGCTCCCCCATCTCCACCGCGGTCAAAAACGACTGGGAAGTCTTTAAACCCGTTAAAAACCCCGTTACTATCGCCAAGTCCCTCGCAATTGGCAACCCCGCAGACGGCTTCTTCGCCATGGACGTTATCAATCAGTCCAGAGGCACCGCCGAGGACGCGACGGACGAAGAGATAGTCGAGGGCATTAAGCTCCTTGCCATGACGGAGGGGATATTCGCAGAAACAGCCGGAGGGGTCACAATGGCGGTTGCTACGAAGCTGATTAAGCGTGGAGTCATACCCCGAGACGAATCGATTGTTCTGGCTATAACGGGCAACGGCCTTAAAACCCAGGAATCCCTCATAGGAAAGGTTTCAGACCCCGAATTAATAGAAGCCAGGCTGGAAGAATTTGAAGAACTGTATGAGAAGTTAAGCAAAGGAGGTAAAAGAGAAGATGCCATCGGTTAGAATACCAACCCCCCTCAGAAGGCTTACGGGGGATAAGGACGAAGTAACGATAGACGCCCCGAACGTCGGGCAGCTTGTAGATGGCCTTGAGAAGCAGTTCCCCGGAATCAAAGAGAGGATTTGCGACGAAAACGGGAACCTGCGAAGGTTCATCAACCTGTACGTGAACAACGAAGACATCCGTTTCATAAACGGCCTGGATACCGAGCTCAATGAAAGCGATATAGTTTCCATCATTCCGGCTATTGCCGGCGGTTGAGCGGCATGGATGAGCAGCTTCGATGTAGTGGGCATAGGTCAGGTCTGTGTGGATTACCTCGGGGTTGTAAACCGCCATCCCTCCGTAGATGAACGGCAGGAGATCACACAGCTTTCCACCCTGAGAGGCGGCCCCACGGCCACCGCTCTCAACGTGCTTTCCAGATTCGGGCTGAAAGTAGCCCTGGTCTCCAAAATAGGCGACGACACTGAAGGAAAACGCCTCATTCAAGAGCTTGAGCAGGAGAGTATCGATACGACCCACCTGATTGTCGAGCCGGGCAAAAAAACCCAGGTCTCGCTGATCCCCATAGAAAAGCACAGCGGAAAGAGGACCGTGTTCTGGTCGCGGGGAACGACCACACCGCTAACGGCCGCAGATATCCCTACCGACATTCTACAAAACACGCGCGCTGTACACTTCGACGACCTCTACGCCGAGGCGGCACTCAGAGCAATAGAAGCTGTGGGAAAAGAAGGGCTAACAGTTTCCTTCGATGCGGGTGAGTACAACGAGGCGGTGGAATATGCGCGGGGAGACGTCGACATACTCATAGCGTCGGTGGATTTTATGAAGAGCTACAGCGGGGGGGACGATCCGCGAAAATGCCTTGAGAAGATGAGCGAGTTCGGCGCGGCGGTGATCGCAATCACACTGGGAGACAGAGGCTCGATTACGAGCTGCGGGGGGGAAATCATCGATACCCCCGCCTACAACGTGTCCGCCGTGGACACCACGGGGGCAGGCGACGTCTTCCGGGGCGCGTTCCTCTACGGGCGGCTCACGGGATGGGAGGTGGAAGAGAGCCTGCCGTTCGCCTCGGCGGCCGCGGCGATGAACACGCTCTCCCTCGGAGCCGCGGGCGGGATCCCCGAAAGCCCCGAAGCGGTGTTCGCTTTTATGAAAAGCCATGAGACGAGGCCCGTGAAATGATAATGGCATCTTGTACCCGAATTTCATTAACGTGCTATCAACGAAGTTTACTATGAAAATGCATGGTTATAGAATGCAGCATAATTTACGGAGGAATTTTACCGAATCACTACCTTTCGCAGAGTAGTGCGAAAAAAACAAAGACGGGCTCGTGCTGAGCGAGAACGGTAAGAAACTGGTGGTGAAGTGAGTGAAAAAAGGTTGCAAAATGTACGTTTGACGCCCTGCTTTGAGTAGAAAAAAGTCTAAAAAAGTATTCAATCCCCTCAAAGTTAAAATAACCAGTTTTATGTTATCGGAAATGCAATATAATTTGTCCAAATGAGTGCCGCGTGGTTAATTGCGGAAGGAAATTACGAGCCCAGTATAAGCTCGGCGAGCTGATCGCGGGCCTTTTTCATCTCCAGCATCAGGAAGCCGAGCTTGACCTTCTCACCCGCCACGGCGGTCAAGACCACGGAGCAAATTTATTCACACAAAACTGATAAGTGAAAACCGTTGATAATTAAAACCAAGTCATAACTAATGTGCGCGAGCACGGATGGGTTGAGTCAATAAGCTGGGGAGGCGGCTTTCCTCACATCGTTCTTCAAACGGCCGTACACGGCGCCCAGGCCCCTGGTGCGCGTCATTCCCAGCTTGTTGACGAGGCCGATTTCCGTTAAAAGGTTGCTCGGGGCCTGCTCGACTTCGTCGGGCGTTGCCCCGTCGAAGGCGTCAACGAGAATGGAAACGAACCCCCTTACGGTGGGAGACTCCCTTGCCACATCGGCATGCATCGAGACTCTGCCGTCTTTTACGTTTACCCACATGAAAACCGGAGTCTGGCATTCGTGCACGCGGTTAAGCCCGGCGTCCCTTGCCTCTTTGTACTCCTCCGGAAGCTCGGGAAGGCTGTTTGCGTAATCCAGGAGCATCTCGAGGGTCGTGTTAAAATCAAGGCCCTGAAACTCCTCGATAATCTCTTGAATTCTTGCCATAGCAACTCACCGTCGGCGGAGTGCAATATTTAACTCGCACCGCCTAAGAAGATATTATATTTGACTTTTCGCTACCGGGCAAACGGCACGGCACACCCGCCATTTCACGTGGGTGCGCCCGGCGTGTTTTTAGACTAGGGCTTTTCAATCGGGGCCTGAACCAGGTTGCCCCATTCGGTCCAGGAGCCGTCGTAGTTCCTGACATTGGAATGACCTAGCAGGTAGGACAGAACAAACCACGTGTGCGAGGACCTCTCCCCAATCCTGCAATAAGCGATTGTGTCACCGTCGGGTTTCAAGCCCTGCGTGTTCTCATAAATGTCCTTAAGCTCGTCTGCGGATTTGAACGTCCCGTCCTCGTTTGCCGCCGTCGCCCAGGGAACGTTCTTGGCTCCGGGTATGTGGCCGCCCCGCAGAGCGCCTTCCTGCGGATAGTCCTCCATGTGCACCAGCTCCCCTGTGTACTCCTTCGGTGAGCGCACATCGATAAGGGGGCTGTTTAAAGCTGTGTGAGCTTTCACGTCGTCACGAAAAGCCCTGATGGAATTGTTTATTCCCGAAACCCGATAATCGGTTTTCTCAACCACGGGAACTTCCTTTGTGAGGGGACGGTTCTCGTCAATCCATTTCTGCCTCCCCCCGTTCATAATCAGGCACTTCTCATGGCCGAACAGCTTAAAGGTCCAGAAGGCGTAACACCCCCACCAGTTGCTCTTATCGCCGTAGAAAACAACTGTAGTGTCGTTAGCTATCCCTTTTTCGGAGAGCAGGATCTCAAAATTCTCCTTGCTGACGTAGTCGCGTATCAGCTGATCCTGAAGATCGTTTTCCCAGTCGATCTTAACAGCGCCGGGAACATGCCCGGTATCGTACAGCAGCACGTCTTCATCGGATTCAACGACCCTGATGCCGGCGTCGGCGGAATGCTCAGCCACCCAATCTGTACTTACCAAAACCTCTGGGTTTGCATAATCAGCCATATCTTTCCCTCCTTTGTGTTTGTGTATTTATTTTTCTAAAATACAAAATCTATATATCCATTACGCAATAACTTATTTCAACTAATTATTGCCGAGATGAATTTAGATAAGTTTCCATAGACAATAATTGTAATGAAGCCTGCTCTTGCCCTGGCAGTGTTTAAGTACTTTTTATGAATGTTACCTGCAATACACCAGCTTCGCACCTTTCGGTAAGAAACAATATTTCATCCATAAATATGCTACACAGCAATGACCCTCATACCTTAAGCACGGGCTGATCGCCGACGCTACGCAACAGGTTTAGTGTATACATGACAACACACTATAATCTCAACAGGATAGTGAAGAAAAAAGCCGCGGCTCAGCCTTTTGTACTTAACCTAATATATGATATGAATAAACTTCAGAAAAGTTTCACATATCAGTAAATTCCTTCACAGACTCGATAATCAGTGCCTTTTCTTCTACCACTACTGTCCCCAAGACCGTATCAAACACTAATAGGTTAACAACGCATTATTAATCGTGAATTCGCTTCGAGAATCCCCGATCGATAAACCCCCTTCACCGGCAAACACAATTTATCTATTGACTCCAGGGTACTAAATCATTATAATAAAGTAGAACTTTAAATATTTAACAGTTCAAGGAGAATGGAGAATGACTAAACTATTCGTTACTTTAATGCTTTTTTTGATGATGTCCACTTCCATCGCCTTCGGCCAAGGCAAAAGGGAAATAACCATATACGACCCTCTGGACGCAATTCACCCATTCAAATTACTCAGCTTGATTGCCCGACCTCCCCTCGCCATACTGAACATTTTCGTCAGGGGCGGCTATTACGTACTGGACTCACAACCGACAAGGAGAGCGTTCAACATCGAATTCAAAACTACAATGTCAGTTGACGAAGATTATTGAATTCTAACGCATTCGGAATTGCGTCTGCCGTTTGATATGAACAAAACAGGCAGAAACCCCATTCACAATTGTAGACAAAGGTTATAAACTCATACCGATTAATTTGTTATTATATTGGTATGGACTCTCCAAAACCCGAAATCCTGAAAAATCTCCCCGCTTCTGTCGGCGTTTATCTTATGAAAGATAAACACGGCAGAGCCTTATACATAGGTAAAGCAAAAAACTTAAGAAGCAGGGTTCGCACGTATTTTCTAAGCTCCGGCGGAGACTCCAGGCCCCAGATACCCTTCCTCGTTAAGGAAATATGTGACGTTGATTTCCTTGTAACCGAAACCGAACGCGATGCCCTGCTGCTGGAGAACTCCCTCATAAAAAAACACAAGCCCAAATACAACATTCTCTTAAAAGACGATAAAACC
The DNA here is from genome assembly GCA_022564935.1 of Candidatus Dadabacteria bacterium. Taxonomy (GTDB): domain Bacteria; phylum Desulfobacterota_D; class UBA1144; order Nemesobacterales; family JADFKM01; genus JADFKM01. Next base: position 14,190 of record JADFKM010000016.1, on the reverse strand, counting down.
TACTCATCGCTCAGGCTAGACCCCCGTGAGAAAGTCCCTCGGCTTTCATTCACAAGACGGGTTAAGAATGACGGAGCGGTATATTTCGGTCCTTTTTCCTCTGGAGGAACTCTACGGCAAACTAAAAGGCTGATACACAAAATATTCCCTTTACGCGACTGCACCGATGGGAAATACAAACGCCATTCGAGGAGACCGTGTCTCAACTACAACCTGAAACTGTGCCTCGGCCCCTGCGCAGGGAAGGTGGATGAATCCACCTACCATGAGACGGTCGAGCGGGCGAAGATGTTCTTAAAAGGCAGGGTTAAGGAGATACTAAAAATCCTTAACGAGAACATGAAAAGATCCGCCGACATGATGCGCTACGAGGAAGCGGCCAATTACAGGGATGAGATAAGGCTCCTCAAGAAAAACATCGACATAGAAAAAATTATACCGGGTACCTTCAACGATAAAGACATCATCGGGTTCTTCAGAGACGACGGTATAGTCGAGTTTGAGGTGCTGTATTCCCGGGGCGGCACGATCGTCGACAAGGCAGAATTTTCCATCAAGAACATCCACTGGGAGGATAGGGAAATAGTGAGGGAATTTCTAGGACAGTTCTACGGCACAGACAGGTTCATTCCCAAAGAGATACTCGTGCCCGTAAACATTGATGACACAGGAGTGATGAGCGACTGGCTCGGCGAAAAGCGCGGGGGCAGAGTTTCAATAATTCAACCCAAAAGGGGCGCTAAGGTAAAGCTCCTTGAGCTGGCGATGAAGAATGCCGAGGAGAGCCATAAGATAAAGAGCGGTGAAAACGCAAAATCCCTTAAGCTGCTCAAAAAGGTTCAAGAGTCACTTTCATTGACAAGAGTTCCCATCTCGATCGAATGCTACGACATCTCAAACACCCAGGGCGCCCAGCCCGTCGCATCGATGGTGAGGTTCGAGCACGGCAAGCCGGCAAAAAAGAAATACAGAAAATACAGGATCAAATCGGTTTCCGGCCCGAATGACTACGCGATGATGCACGAGGTCCTCACAAGGAGGCTGCGTCGCAGCGGGGACGAGGGGTGGGAGCTACCAGACCTGATGCTCGTAGACGGGGGAAAAGGGCAGCTCAACATTGCGCAACAAGCGCTTGAGGAGCTCGGATCGAGCGCTAAGGTCTCGCTCGCCTCCATTGCAAAAGCCGCAGACCAAGACGACTGGGACAAGATTTACAAACCGGGACGGAAAAACCCCCTGCCGGTGCCCAGGGGATCCAAAGAGCTCCTGTTCCTTATGGAAATAAGGGATGAAGCCCACAGGTTTGCCATTACTTACCATAAGAAACTGAGGAAAAAGAGGTCATTCACTTCGGAGCTCGACCTCATCCCGGGCATAGGCCCGAAGAGAAAACAGGCGCTTCTGCGCCGTTTCGGAAATACGAGGGCAATAGCCCGTGCCTCTACGGAAGAGCTGTCCAAGCTGCCGGGTATGAACAAAGAATCGGCCCGTCTGATAAAAGAGCGCTTAAACTACTGAGCGTCCAGGTGAGTGCCCAAGTGAGTTCCCAGAAACATCTCGAGTACGGCCTTACCCCCGTGGAGCCTGTTCTCGGCCTGAGTGAAAACAATGGAGCCCGGCCCGTCAATCACCTCAGCCGTTATCTCCTGCCCCCTGTGCGCCGGAAGGCAGTGCATCACGAGAGCGCCGGGCTTGAGCAGCGAAACGAGCTTTGAATTTATCCGGTATGGCAAAAACATCTCACGGCTGCGTTCTTGACTGCTTTCCTGCCCCATGCTCACCCACACGTCGGTGTACAAAACATCGGAGTTTGTGGCGGCTTCTTTCGGGTCGCGTAAAATCTCAATATTCGCACCGGACGTGTGCCCTGCCCTCTCCACTATTGCAGGGTCAGGCTCGAACCCTTCGGGGGTGGCTACGGCAAGGTTAAAACCCAGGATTGAAGCGGCGCCGATCAATGAATTAGCTATATTATTGCCGTCCCCAACGTAGGCGAGCTTCATATCTTCTATGTTAAGGCCGGCCTCCTTAATGCTGAACAAGTCTGACACGATCTGGCAGGGGTGCTCCAGGTCGGTCAGGGCGTTTATTACAGGCACCGACGAATAAGAGGCAAACTCCGCTATCCTCTGCTGGGCGTAGGTGCGTATTATGACCCCGTCGAGATACGAAGAGAGCACCCTGGCCGTATCGGTAATGGTTTCTCCTCTTCCAAGCTGCATGTCGCGGGGGTTGAAAAAGATCGACCGGCCACTCATATCATTGATCCCAACCTCGAAGGACGTCCTTGTCCGGGTGGAAAGCTTTTCAAAAAGGAGCCCTATAGTTTTGCCGGTTAGAGAGCCGTTAGGCACGCCGCTCTTTCTTTGGTCTTTAAGAACGAACGTCCTCTCGATCAAATTCTCAAGCTCCGTTTTCGTGAGATCAAAAATGCTGAGGAAGTGACGCGCTGTCAAGATAGCTCTCCAAACGCGCAGTCGAGCGCTTCCAAGGCAAAATCGATCTCTTCAGTACTCACATTAAGCGGTGGGAGAATCCTAATCACTTTTTCTACGGTGGGTATATACAAAAAACCCCTCTCAAGACAGCTCGAAAACAGCTCCGGGCCCATATCGGCCGATCTAAGCTCCACTCCAAGGATAAGCCCCATCCCCCTGACGTCTTTTACCATGCCCTTGTATTTAGCGCCTATGGAGCTCAGGGCGTCGAGGAAATAATCTCCCATTCTTGCGGCGTTATCCAAAAGCCCGTCACCAATCAAGGTATTTATAAAAACACTGGCCGTGTGCATGGCAAGGGGGTTTCCCCCCATGGTGGAGCCGTGTGAGCCGGGCGTAAAATGAACTGCCACCTCATCGGTGGCAAGAACGGCTCCTGCCGGCACCCCGCCTCCAAGGGATTTGGCGAGCGTCATCACGTCCGGCACGACGTTCGTGTGCTCATAGGCAAAGAGCCTTCCCGTCCTCCCCAACCCAACCTGAACCTCATCCAGTATCAAGAGGACGCCCTTTTCCGTGCACAGCTCCCTAACCTCTCTCAGGTAGTCCCGGGGCGGTATTACCACTCCGTTCTCGCCCTGTATGGGCTCGACGATCACCGCGCAAACCCTGCTGTCATCGAGTGCCTTACGCAGGGACTTCACCTTGCCGTAGCCAACGAACTTCATGCCTGGAACAAGCGGCTTGAAACCGTCATGATAGACCTTCTGCCCCGTAACGCTCAGCGAACCCATTGTCCTGCCATGGAAAGAGCCGTGAGCCGCGATGATTCTGTACCTCCCGCCGTTAGCGCGCCCCCACCTGCGCGCCAGTTTTATGGCCCCTTCGTTGGCTTCGGTTCCCGTATTGCAAAAAAAAACCTTGTCGGCAAAGGAGTTCTTCACAAGAATTTCGGCCAGCTCCACCTGAGACTCGTTGTAGAAGAGGTTTGAGGAGTGTATGAGCTTCTTTGACTGCTCCTGCACCGCTTTGATGATCATCGGATGGCTGTGGCCGAGGCTGTTTACAGCTATCCCGGAAGTAAAGTCCAGGTACTTCTTTCCCTCCACATCCCAAACCCAGCTCCCCTTCCCGCGCACAAGGGCTACCGGGAAGCGGCTGTAGGTGCTCATCACATACCTTTCGAACTTTGATCTCAGTGTGTCGGTATTCATAGCACGATTTCGGTACCTATGCCCGAATCGGTAAAGATCTCTAGGATCAACGCCCGCTCTACCCTGCCGTCAATGATGTGCACCTTGCGCACGCCATATTGGAGGGCGTCAAGGGCGCAGCCTACCTTAGGTATCATCCCGCTCGATATCACCCCGCTGTCGATAAGCTCCATCGCAGTACGCTTCGACAACGAAGAGATGAGCTTATTTCCCCCGTCCGTTATACCGGCCACATCGGTTAGCAGCACCAGTTTTTCCGCTTGAAGCGCTCCCGCTATTTTACCGGCCACGTGATCGGCGTTGATATTGTAAGACTTGCCCCCCTCATCGAACCCGATCGGGGCGATCACGGGGATGAACCCCGAGGCCTGGAGGGTGTTTATAAGCTCGGGAGAAATCTTCTCCACCTCCCCCACCATGCCCAGGTCCGCATCCTTTGGAAGGTCTTTTTTATCGGACACCACCTTTGAAATATCGATCTTCTTAGCCATGATAGTCGTGGCCGCGTTGCCCGAAATCCCGACTGCCCTGCTCCCGTGGGTGTTGATTGCCGTTACAATCTCGGTGTTTACCTTCCCTATCAGAACCATCAGCGTTATCTCCATAGTCAGCTCGTCCGTGACCCGCAGTCCGGCTATAAACTCCGACTCAATCCCAAGGCGGGACATAAAGTTCCCTATCTGAGGCCCTCCGCCGTGTACGACTACCGGGTTCATCCCCACATACCTCATGAGCACTATGTCGCTGGCGAAGTTAAACAGCTCCTCTCCCCCTATGCTCCCACCGTACTTCACGACTATGGTTTTCCCGTAGAACTCCCTTATATACGGGAGAGCCTCAATTAATGTTTGAGCTTTTTGAATCAACTCATCCATGACTTTTTTCTAGCTTATGGAATACACAAAGGCTGAGGAGAGCTACAAGATATAACGGCTCAGGTCTTTGTCCTTGACAATATCGGCTATTTTTTCCCTAATGTAGACGGCGTCAATCACCAGCTTTTCCTTTGAGAGGTCGGGGGCGTTAAACGATATCTCGTCAAGGGTTTTCTCCAATATCGTATAGAGCCTCCGAGCCCCGATGTTCTCCGTACTCTCATTGACGCTGGCTGCGATCTCGGCAAGCTCGCAAATGGCGTCCTCGGTGAAAACCAGTTCGATCTCCTCGGTCTTGAGGAGCTCAACATACTGCTTAACCAGTGCGTTCTTAGGCTCCCTGAGTATCAAGACGAAATCTTCTTTGGTAAGGGGGTCAAGCTCCACCCTGATGGGGAACCTTCCCTGTAACTCGGGGATAAGGTCGGAGGGCTTTGATACATGAAACGCCCCGGCCCCGATGAAAAGAATATGGTCGGTGCGCACCATGCCGTGCTTGGTATTCACGGTACATCCCTCGATTATCGGCAACAGGTCTCTCTGTACTCCTTCACGGGAAACGTCCGGGCCGCCCCCGCTCTCGCGCCCGGCCACCTTGTCGATCTCGTCTATGAATATGATCCCGGACTGCTCAACCCTTTCCACCGCCAACTTCACGACCTTATCCATATCCACAAGCTTATTCGCCTCTTCCTGAACCAGCAAATCCATCGCCTCGGTCACCTTTACCTTCCTCTTCTTCGTGCGCTTTGGAAACAGGCTTCCAAGCATGTCGGATATGTTCACATCCATCTCCTCTATTCCCGATGGGGTGAACACCTGTATGGGAAGGTTCTTTGTATTAACCTCGACGTCCACCAATCTCTCATTGAGCTTGCCGTCACGCAGGAGCTTTCTCATCTTCTCCCTGGTATCGTCTGTACCCTCAGAGGCTTCATCCGCACCGGCCCTGGGGTACAACAGGTCAAGCACCCTCTCCTCGGCCATCTCCTCGGCCTTAGCCCTGAGGGTCTGCTTTTCTCCGTCGGTCACCATTTTTACCGCTATGTCGGTCAGGTCCCTTATCATACTCTCGACATCCCTGCCCACGTAGCCTACTTCGGTAAACTTTGAAGCCTCGACCTTTAAAAACGGGGCCTGAGCCAGCTTTGCAAGTCTTCGGGCAATCTCGGTCTTGCCCACTCCCGTGGGGCCCATCATCAATATGTTCTTGGGAGCGATCTCATCCCGCAGCTCGGGACTGACCCTCTGACGCCTCCAGCGGTTTCGCAGGGCTATGGCGACGGAGCGCTTGGCCTTGTTCTGCCCAACAATGTATTTGTCAAGCTCCGAAACTATCTCTCTTGGAGTAAAAAAGGTCGGATTCATTCATTTCACCTCAAAGCTCTTCAACTACTATAGTGTCGTTTGTGTATATGCATATCTCGGAGGCAATTCGCAGCGCCTGCTCAACTATTCCCTTGGCTTCCAACTCTGAATGCCTCAGGAGCGCCTTCGCCGCGGCCTGAGCGTACGGACCGCCTGAGCCTATGGCAATCACATCGTCATCAGGCTCTATCACATCACCGCTACCGGATATTATAAACATGAATTCCTTGTCGGCAACCGTCAAAAGCGCCTCCAGCCTTCTGAGAATCCTGTCTGTACGCCAGTCCCGGGCAAGCTCCACCGCCGCCCTTCGGAGGTTTCCCCTATACTCATCCAGCTTGGTTTCGAACTTATCAAACAGAGTGAACGCATCGGCAGTCGCACCCGAAAAACCCGTAAGGATCTTGTCTTCGTGGACTTTTCTCACTTTCACCGCCGTGTGCTTGAGGGATGTCTGGCCAAGGGTCACTTGTCCGTCCCCCCCCATTGCCATCTTCCCGTCTTTTTTAACGCAAACAATAGTAGTTCCGTGAATCTTCATAATATCTCTCTATGCCCTAGGATGTGTCTTGTCATATATTTCCATAATTTTTTCAATTGACAAGTGGAGGTAGGACTGCGTGGTCGACAGGCTTGAGTGCCCGAGCATCTCCTGGATCGACCTCAGATCCGCCCCGTTTCCAAGCAGATGGGTGGCAAAGCTGTGTCTGAGCACATGCGGGTGTACATTTTTAGGAACCCCCGCTACTACAGCATACTTTTTCACAACCCTACCGACGCTCCTGCTCGTAAGCCTGCCTCCAAAACGGTTTACGAACACGAACTCCCCCTTCGGCTTAAGCTCGTGCCTCTTATCGAAATAGCCGCTCAAGGCATGGGCTGCCTTGCGACCTATCGGAACGATCCGCTCCTTACCCCCCTTACCATACACCCTCACGAGCAATTCGGAGAGCTTAACATCATCGATGTCGAGGAGGTGGAGCTCATTCACCCTGATGCCGCTAGAGTAAAGAACCTCGAGTATTGCCTTGTCCCTTAGGCCGAGAGCGCTCGCGCTGAAATCAGCCTCGAGGAGTTTAAAAACCTCATCGACCGTCAAAAAAGTCGGCAGTTTTTTTTCGATCTTAGGGGTGGGGACAATCCTAGCAGGGTTATACTCAAGAGGGTTATCCCTCATGAGAAAATCGAAAAACGTCCTTATGGCGGCCAGTTTTCTCGAAACGGACCTCTTAGAATTCAAGGAGTGAAGAGAAGCAATATAGGCCCTCACGGTCAGGTCGTCCACAGAAACGATGTCCAACTCGCCGTCGCGGAAAGCTAATTCTCTATCGATAAGAAAATTAATAAATCCCTTTAAGTCACTTAAATAAGCCCTTAGAGTATTTCCAGAATAATTTCTTTCATAGGCAAGGAAGACCCTGAATTTTTCAACCTCGGGAATCATATTTTAATATACACTTGACGCAGTGTTATTTCAATTAAGGCGCCTCGTAAAAGACAGGCATAAAATGCCGGAAGGCATATCAATTTCTAAAATATTTCTTTATTGAGCTGGCCACTCTCCTGGCTCCGATATACCTCTTTCGGAAGTAACGCTCTTCTATGCTGCTGATGGTCACACCCCTGGCCCTCGAAGAAGCATGGATGAACTTATTGTTACCTATGTAAATCCCCACATGTGACGGGTATTTTGCGTACGTTCTGAAGAATATGAGGTCTGCTATTTGAAGATCGCTTTTGTCCACTTTGAGGCCCACCTTAAAGATCTCCCTGGCCGTTCTTGGGAGTTTAACTTCAAAAAACCTGAACACCTTCGAAACATATGCCGAGCAGTCGATCCCGGTGATAAAAGAGGTGCCGCCGAACTTGTAAGGAGACCCGATAAAAGTTTTAGCAATCTTGACCACACTCTCCCCGATCAACCCATTTTCTTTAATGAGTTTTCCGATGTCTATGGAGTCGGGCACCAAAGAGGGCCTGACTACAGTTCCGCCCGCGGCCTCGGCGGTCAATACATCAGTAGTAGGGATATCCAATTTCTGCCCGGTACGAATAAGTGAGCCCTTTATCTTGTTTGCAGACTTGATGGTTTTAACCGATACCCGGTACTTCTTTGATATCCGGCCCAGTGTCTCTCCCTTCTTCACCACATGCCGAACTATCACGGGTTTCCCGCTGCCCGCGTGACCTGCGCTTAACCAAGGAGCCGAGGAGCCGCACCGTGCTACAACACCCCTGTCCACCGGAACTATGAGTCTTTGCCCCGGCCTTATAATATGACCCTTTAATCCGTTGGCTCTCTTTAAGTCCTTAACAGTCGAGCCGTGCTTCTTAGCTATGCGTCCTAGAGTATCGCCGCGCTTGACTATATGGGTAGCGATAGAAGGGTAATTGCGCGAAGCCTTAATAACCCCTCCGGAGCTATCCGGCCCGCCGGTACCCGAGCCGTTACTCCCCGATAGCGGGAAGTAAATAACCTTGCCGGCGACTATCATGTTGCTCTTAAGACCGTTAATCCTCTTCATCTCTCCTATCGAGACCCCGAAACGCGCCGACAGCTTCCCGAGGGTGTCGCCTCGTTTAATGGTGTGTGCGCGGTACAGAGGAGCCGAGCCGCCGTTATTCAAACCGTTGCAGACATTAACTGACGCCGTAGTCTGTGCGGCGCCGATTTTTGCTATACGCAGCTTCTGTCCAACAAGCAGCCTGGTGGTTCTCAAGTTGTTCAGTGTCATCAAATCATCGACCGACACTTTATGTTTATAAGATATCTTCGAGAGCGTATCTCCGGACACGACCCTGTGAGTAACCACATGGGTAACCGCAGAGCTGCCCGTGTCAGGAAGCGCAATCTCCTCACCCGCATACAACCTGTCGGACTTTAACCCGTTTACCTTTTTCAGCGCCCCTATAGTGGTGTGGAACCTCTTTGCCAGCTTCGATAATGTGTCCCCTTTCCTGACGGTGTACACGCTATCGGCAACTGCGCCGAGGGGACTGAGAACAATCAACGATATCGACAGCAACGCCAAGCGCAACAGTACCATAAACGCCTCCCTTAAGCCGAATTTGAAACCTATATTTTAATCTCTGGGGTATAACGAATCGTTTTGAATATATCCACTACGGATAGTTATAAAACAGATTGATCAAGGGAATTGTTTGCATTATACTATATTAAAAATTAAAGCGCAACATCAAGTTTATAATGCAACCCTTTTTATTTCAGAAACATTTATTTCATGCAGTCATGACGGGCAATAACTACGGCCCTCTATAACACCCCACTACCCCAAAACGGCTTCAACTGTTTCCTCAGCAACTCAGACAATAGAAACGTGATCAGTGATGAGACGTAACTCCCTGGAATCATTATGTGCCCGGGGCCGGATTCGAACCAGCACGGGCCGAAGCCCATTGGATTTTAAGTCCAATGCGTCTGCCAATTTCGCCACCCGGGCACGGGGGGATTTCAATCTATTGTCACCACTTTGATGTGAAAAATCAATATCGGAGCCTGGTGTTTGCGCTCAATATATATTCAAACCCAAACCGCTCTCGGTCTGAAGTAAAACGAACGGAATTTAAAAGGGTATTTGAGAGGCGGCGCCCGGAATCGAACCGGGGCATTGCGGTTTTGCAGACCGCTGCCTTACCACTTGGCTACGCCGCCGATACTTAATTTCTGATAAAAGGGCTTGGCTGCAACCTCTTCAAAATCCCCATCAACGGTGACACATAATTGAGGGCTGAAGGGAAATTTAAAACCAAGAGTCTCTGTCATCGGACTGCTAATTATACCCCAACTACCTAGGAGTGTCATCAGAGCGACTGAGCCCTGAGCTCACTTGCAGGGGAGGGCAAATCTTATCACCCGGCATGGGAGCTTAAAATCGACTCGAAGCTCACTAACTGCATTTCAGCATGCCAAATGTATATTCATCCGGCCATAGAGAGTTAAACACGCCTGTTCCCTACCTCCGAGATAAGCGCCGGTGAAACAAACCAAGGGTAGGATAAACACGATCGTTTGAAGAAACTTTTTTCTTTTCCGCCTGTCTAATGTACAAAAGCTTGAATATTAGAGGAGAGCTGAGGGCTAAGAGAAATTACGGGTCGCTGATCCCGCTCGCCCTCCCACACAAAATGTTAGCCTTTACAAAGATGCAGAAATTCTATGATTATGAAAAAAGCGTTTGTAATATAATCCCTACTTTCGGAAAAAGTTTTGTCGGGCATCGATATTGCGTATTATTAGATCTTTAATAGGGATGGGAAATATATAAATGTCGAAACAGATCCAAGCACTTTATTAATACTACTTCTCCCGTAGTGCTCGGTACATGTACCCAAAGCAGTACGGTAGACATGAAGCCTACTGTTTATTAACTCCCATTACCTAAATAAATATTGACAGAGCCCTTTGATACTGTTATAAATGATATCTATTTTTACCATCTGTTAACCTTAATCATTAACCTAGAGCGGAGTAACGCAATATGAAAGCAGTTATCTTAGCAGCAGGCAGAGGCACGAGGTTATATCCTTATACCAAATACATCCCGAAATGCCTTCTAGACATAGGCGGAGTAACCATCCTCGAAAACCAGATAAACCATGTCAGAGACTGTGGCATTGACGAAGTGATAATAGTGGTCGGCTTCGGATTCGATAAGGTCGAGAACTTCCTGCGAAGCTATAACGGGTTGGGAATGAAGATCAAAACCCTGTATAACCCGTTTTATCAAACCACAAACAGCCTCGTTTCCCTGGCGATTGCCAGAGGGGAGATGGATGAAGACATAGTGATTATGAACGGGGACGATGTGTACGAGTTCGACGTTCTGGATTACGCCCTATCGTTCAGAGACGAGAAAATCTGCCTTCCCATAAAGAAAAAACCTTCCTACGAAGAAGAGGATATGAAGGTCGAGGTCCTGAGCGGTGCCATCGTGGATATCTCCAAGTCTCTCACCAACGGAGTGTCGGCAGAGTCCGTGGGCATCAGGGTCTTTAGAGACACGGGGGTCGAGCTTTTGAAAAGAGCCATAGAAGAGGAGTTGAGGGCTGAGAGCGCCGAGAGCAAATGGTACGTGTCAGCCGTCCGAAGACTCATCAGCAAAGGTTACAGGGTAAATTCGATAGATGTCGAAGACCGTTTTTGGATGGATGTCGACTATCCAAGCGATCTGTTCAAGGCAAGGTTCCTCTCCAACCAGTTTATAAACAAACCGGGCGAGGGAAGGTTGCTCAAAGTAGTTGGGACGTCTCGTTAAACTACTATGGATCATGCATTAGTATTAGTTGCTGGTACCGGCATCGATGGTGAGAACTTAAGCCGGTATGGAGAAAAGGTTTTTGGGGGCAATCCCCAAATTAAACGCCTCTTGATAACCGCCGAAAGAGCCGGCATCAAGAAATTTACAATCATTGTAGACGGCAACGAAGCCCCCCTGAAAGAATACATAAATAAAGAAAAGAGAATCAAAAGCGAGATCAGCTGGCACCATTTGGGCACGCCGCTTGATCTCGACTCCAACCCTTACCTGGTGATCCAATCCAACCTAATCACGACCCCAAACGCCCTCGAGAGCATAATAGAGTCCCCGGTCTCGGAGAACGAAGTCGCCGTTCTTGTAGAGGAGTCTGAGGGACCCCTTGTCAAATCAAACGGCGACAATAAAATCGAGGAGCTCTTTTCCGGAGGGGGAAGGGTCGTGGGAGCTTTTGCTGCAGACGGCAAGCTTCTCGAAAAAACCCTGACCGACCAGGCCCACATAACCACACTCCTTGACAACGCAACGACCGGGGGCGAGCTGAAATCAATAAAATTCGAGAACGGATACTGGATGCGTATGGACTCGGCAGGCAACACCACCGAAATCGCCGAAGACCTACTCTTTGAAAACGTAACCAAGTCCTCAAGCGGATGGCTCTCCAGGAACATCCACAGCAAGATGTCCATCCCTCTGAGCAGGCTCCTTATAAAAACCCCTCTAACCCCTAACATGATAAGCGGATTGATAGGGTTCATAGGGATGCTTTCGGGGCTGTTCTATATAATCGGACATCCTGTCGTAGGGGCGCTTTGCCTTGAGGTCTCCACAATAGTCGACAGGTGCGACGGAGAGGTGGCCAGAGTCAAACTGATGGAGACCAAATACGGTCAATGGGTCGACACTATATTCGATCAGTTGTCCTTTCTATCCTTTGTAGTCGGAGTGCCCATAGGATACTACCTGCTCTCAGGAAGCCCTATGGCGGTAATTCTCGGCAGCATCAACACGCTCATATTCCTGTTCTTCGTAGTATGGACTCTATATTTCCTCTTCAGGCTCACCCATTCAGGCAGTATGACTACATATACCAAAGTTGTCGACGACCTTATACCCGTACAAGACAGAACACTTATTCACAAAATTATTATAAAATTGAGACCGATGTTCAAAAGAGAGTTCTTCTCGCTTGTATTTCTAATCGCGGCCATTTTGGGAGGCTACCCCTGGGTGTTGGGACTTACAACTCTGGGATTGGGTGCGGCCTTCATCCATCAGGTTGACGACTTAATCAAACTCAAAAGGGCAAAGGCAATTTAGCGGCCGCAAGCACCTTACGGCAATAAATCACCTCCCCCGGCAATCCTCAACATCAGCCATTTTAAATTTTTACCAGATGTTTTAAACCGACTCGTAATACACAGAAAGGGCTACAGAAAACGATGAAAATAGCTTACGTGGCAAGTCCAAAGCTCTTTTCCAGGGGCGCAAGCTCTATAGAGGTATTAAGGCTTGCCGAGGCCATGGGCAGGGCTGGCCTCGATGTGGAGCTCATCATACCCGGCAGCTCTGGAGACAGTGACATATTCGAATACTACGGAGTGAACCGTTCGTTCAAACTGAAATTAATTCCCGAGGCTCCGGGCCTGTCCACAAGGCACATCTACCACGGACTACGGAGCGCACTCTACACTTACAGAAAGAGGGCCGAGTACGACCTGGTCCTGTCGCGAAACATCCTGTACGCCCTTCTAGCATCAAGGGTTCTTAACCTCCCCACAATCTTCGACGCGCATCACCCGGTTGACAACCCCGGCTCGATCGCAGTGCTCAAACTGTTAAAAGACGCCCAGAATCTGATCAAGTTCGTCGCCATCTCCGAAGGTATCGGGGACATATGCGTTGAGCTGGGCCTTCCGAGGAAAAAACTTGCCATCGCCCCAAACGCTGTCGATGTTGAAAGATTCAACACCGACCTCGCCCCACGGGACGCAAGGAAGGAACTGGGTTTACCCGAGGGCAAAACCATAATCTCACACATCGGAAACATCTATCCGGGCAGGGGAATAGAGCTCCTCATAGAAGCTGCCCTCGAGCTGCCCGATTTACTGTTCCTCATCGTCGGAGGGGAGCAGAGCGATATCGACCGGTATAAACAGATCTCTTTGCACAGGGGCGCGGACAACGTGGAGTTCACAGGCTTCATACCACCCGGAGGAGTGTTCAAACACTTCATTGCCACAGACCTTTTAATCCTCCCATACACTTCCAAAATGACCACCAAATGGGGTAGGATCGAGACCAAAGTGGCCTCCCTTCTAAAGCTCTCAGAGTATATGGCTTCGGGCCGCCCGATAATCTCAACCAATATTCCTGCCGTAACCTCGGCTCTGAAAGACGGCGTTAACTCAATCCTCATCGAGCCCGACAGCGCTGGGGCTATAGTTTCCGGCATAAAAAATGCACTTTCCGACAGGGGGCTGTGCGAGCGAATAGCATCTCAGGCGCAGAACGATTCGAGGGGGTATTCGTTAGAAAACAGGGTGGCTACGATCTTTCAGGACACGGGGGTCTCATTGACTCTGAGCGGCTCATTAGGGATACAAGAACACTAAAAATCAAACACAGACAAACCTATAAAGCACGGCCGAAAATCCGCGCACCAATAAATCACAACTTCATCCGTTTAGGGGAATTCTCTTAAGAAAGGCAACGGAAATAAAACCGACGACCCGTTTTCACCTCTACGCTCCGATGGGTCTGCGGACTTATGTTGGGAGGAAGGCTCTACCACTACTCCTCGGAGGAATCATCACCGGTAAAGTTCGCGGAGCTGGGGTGTTTTCTCAGCATAAATACGCAGAAACCCAAAAGGCCGAGAGCTATAGCCCAAGATAAAAACATCAATATCAAGGAATCAATTTCCATGTTGTTTACCCCTCCTGCTTGATATTACCACCAAAGCGGCAAGGAAGATAAAGAGCGCGATCAAATACACCCTGGTAACCCATAGTTTCCA
>JADFKM010000063.1 GCA_022564935.1 Candidatus Dadabacteria bacterium | reverse complement strand
GCTCTTCTATTTTGACTTTCTCACTGCAATATCACCACAGTAAATGGGGTTAATGAGGTCATATTTTAGAGGCGTAAATGTGAAGTTGATAAGGGCATCAGCTTTTGGATGATCTCTTTTCAGGTCACTCCATATTGATTCAAGATTAAAAGGGCGTACGACCCTAGGTTCTCCCCTTGGTGTACACCAAGCTCCCAACGGCTCATATCCTTCGGGTCGACCGAAGAATATAGGGACAAGCAAAAATATTAAAAGAATAACTTTTTTCATTACTTTCTCCTTTCTTCCCTCTCATTATTGTTTTGTAACCGTTCACAATGCTATAGTACCCTATGATGACACTGCAGAGGTGGCAAGACACAATTACGCCCTTTCAGCCTCTGGAATAATCCCATGAAATCACACGCCTTCTCTCGACGCGTATGTATGCAACCCCGGCGCGCGGCTCCGTTGGAAGCTCGTCCTCCGTTACGCCCCTGCGCCTTGCCGACTCTCTTGAAATCCGCAGCACTTCATCAGGCTCTGTAATAAATGTTGCGTCGCCCTGAATCATAACGCCCTTTATGCCATCCCTAGACGTGCCGCTCTGAAACAGGGCGCAAACCTTCGGATTCCGCATTATGTTCACAGCCCTTTGTGAGCCAACCCTGCAGGCAGTATATATTTCGGCGCCGAGTCTCATGTACCCTATGGGCACGCTATGGGGGTAACCCTCCTTGCCAATTGTCGAGAGAATAAGCCATCCGGGCTTCGAGTCCAAATACTCGTTTACCTCAACTTCAGTCATCTCTACAGTCATTGCACATCATCTCCTTCGGATTGTTAAATTTGATGGATAAAATTCAGTCCCTACATGGGAACACGGAAAGCAAAGAGCGGTCTACTTATCCCCGCCGACCCTCCTCTTCTTCCACACCTTTTCCAGATACTGTTTCAGCTCAGCCTCGCGGCCGATCTCGGTGGGGTCGTAGTATATCCTGCCCTCAAGCTCTTCGGGCAGGAAGTCCTGCTCCACGAAGTGCTCCTCGTAGTCGTGCGAATACTTGTACCCCTTGCCGTAGTCGAGCTCTTTCATCAGTTCTGTCGGGGCGTTCCTGAGATGCAGGGGAATGGGTAAATACGGCTTCTCCATCACATCCGCCCGCGCCTTGCCGATGGCTATGCAGGATGCGTTGCTCTTCGGACAGCTCGCAAGATAGGTGGTCGTCTGAGCCAGCACGAGCGAGCCTTCCGGCATGCCGATGTAGTTCACCGATGTAAAGCAGGAGGTGGCAAGCGTCAGGGCGTACGGGTCGGCGTTGCCGATGTCTTCCGAGGCGAGGATGATAAGCCGCCTCGCGATGAACTTCGGGTCTTCGCCCGCCTCGATCATGCGCGCAAGATAATGAAGGGCGGCGTCGGGGTCGCTTCCCCTGACGCTTTTGATAAAAGCGGAAATCGTGTTGTAGTGCTCCTCCCCTACCCTGTCGTACTTGTAGTGCCTGGTTTGATACGCCTCCCTTATAAGCTCCCTCGTAAGCATGACACCGGTGTCATGCTTGCCGGTCAGCATCACGGCCACTTCAAGTGCGTTCAGCATCACACGTGCGTCCTTTCCACACAACGCCTTAAGCTGTGTCCTTGCGTCCTCCTCGAGCGTAACTCTCTTCAATAGCTCGTCTTTTTTGAGGGCGCGGGACAATATCATCTCAAGCTCTTCGTCGTTAAGAGGGTCGAGCACGTATACGCTGGAGCGGGAAAGAAGGGGAGATATCACCTCGAAGGACGGGTTCTCAGTGGTGGCCCCGATGAGTATTATAGTCCCGTGCTCCGAGCTGGAAAGAAGGGCGTCCTGCTGTGCTTTATTGAACCTGTGTATCTCGTCTATGAACAAGATGGTTCTTCGCCCTATCTCCAGCGCTTTCTCCGCCCGGGCTATTATCTCCCTTAGCTCCTTAACCCCGGACGATATTGCGTTTATCTGAAAGAAATCGACATTGGCTTTATCGGCAATGAGTCCCGCTAAGGTCGTCTTCCCCGTTCCGGGCGGCCCCCAGAAGATCATCGAGCGCAGGTTATCGCTCTCAAGCATCTTGGTTATGGTTCCGTCATCACCCACCAGGTGCTTCTGTCCAACGAACTCGGAGAACTCTTTAGGGCGCATCCTGTCGGCAAGCGGTATCGCCGAAGTGGGAGGTGAGAAGAGCGACGGGGCGCCGGTGCTGGTTTTTTTTGCCATATTCCGCCATCAAACGATAAGAAAATCGTTTATTGTAAATAGCTTAGAGGAATTGCAACAATAAATCAAGGATTAACCCTTCCCTCGTCAAACCTACAACGAGTCGAGAAGCTTACTCATGATAACTTCAAGTTGAAATCCACCTTGTTATGGATTAATTTATTTCAACGACCCGTATAGTACACCTAAAGCCATGAGCGGAGACAACATTCAACACAACATACAGAAAGCAAGAGAGCTAATCGCAGGAGCCGCCAATATATGCGTCCTTACAGGAGCCGGTATATCACAGGAGAGCGGCGTTCCCACATTCAGGGGCGAAGACGGGCTGTGGAGGCAGTACAGAGCGGAGGAGCTTGCAACCCCCGAAGCCTTTTACAAAGACCCGAAGCTCGTATGGGAGTGGTACGATTCCCGGCGGGAGATCATCTCCAAAGCAAAGCCGAACCCGGCGCACTATGCCCTTGCGGAGCTTGAGGAAAAAACCCCGGCCTTCTCGCTCATTACTCAAAACATCGACGGGCTCCACCGTCTCGCAGGCAGCAAAAACATCGTCGAGATACACGGCAACATTTGGCAGACACGCTGCACACTGACCGGCGTTGTGGAGGAAAACCACGACGTGCCGCTCAAGGAGCTTCCACCCAAGTGCGCAGAGACCGGCGAGCTTGCGAGACCAAACGTCGTGTGGTTCGGAGAGATGATACCCGCAGCCGTAATCGACCAGTGCCTCAACTTTATCGAGTCCTGCGAACTGATGCTCATCATAGGCACCTCTGCCCTCGTGCAGCCCGCGGCGTCAATGGGAGTCGCCGCCAAGCAGAGGGGCAAGCCCGTTATAGAGCTGAACCTCGATCCCACGCCCAACACCGGATTCTACGACATCAGCCTGCAGGGAAAGGCAGGCGAAATCCTGCCGCAGATTGTGTGATTTTCGAGCAAATTATTAAGGAAAATTAGTAGAGTATATTTAAACGAGCCTCAGTCCTCTTCCCTCCTCCGAATAAGAGTTCGCAGCCCTACGCCGAGAAGCGGAATCAAAACTACAAGCGCATTGGCCGCCGCGCTGCCCGCACTAGCCGTAGATGCTATGGCGCAGCTACTTTCGCGAATGATTATGGTCTGTCCGGGAGGGGGCGACGCGCCGTCGTCACCCGTCGAAGCCGGGCCGCCCGGCTCGACAATCAACCCGTTTTCGCTCAGGTCGTCATCACCCCGAAGCCCGTCCACGAAGTGAAGGAGCACCGTGGTTCCTCCATCAAAAAACTCAGCCCCCGTCACTCCGTCAAACAAGAACTCATAGCAATGGGGAACAGGGTTGTCGGGAGTGGGGCCGAACTTCCAGTAAGTATCTACCGTGGAACCCCCAGGGATGAACACGGTCAATGTGGTCTCGCCGCCGGGCTCCACGTCGTCAATCTCGAAGCCGAAGAACCCTATCGGAAACACCAACGTGGGCGGGACGACGTTTTCACATCCATTGTTTTCGAAAAAGACGTCGTTGAGCACCGTATTTGCAGGAGATACAAAGAACACAAGCTGTCCGTCAACCCCGTTGGGCAACGCCGCGACATTATCTGCCGGCCCTTCTGGCCCAGGTGGTCCCGGCGGCCCAGGTGGCCCAGGTGGCCCACCCGGAGCCGGTGCCAGGACAGTCACGTCAAACATGCAGGGTGCGCTCACATTTCCTGCGGCATCCGTCGCCGTGCAGGAAACAGCATCCGGATGCTCGCCCACGGAAAATACCGTATTCTGTGGCGGTGTGCAATCGGGAATAATAACAAGGTCGCAGTTATCCGTTACTATTGGGAGCGGGTAGAACACAGGCGTTCCGACGTCGTCAGCCGATTGAGCAACGAAAACCAATGGACATGTCAGGACGGGAGGTATTATTTCCACTACATCGGTCTCCTCCGTATCGGTGTCGTCGGCAGCGTCGGTGTCAAACACACTCCCCATGACCTCCACTTCGTTTGTCAACGTACCTGAACAGATATCGGCCGGTACAGAGCACATTATTTCAATTACCCAATCGTCGCCTGAAGCGGGAAGGTCTTCGTTGAGGCTGCACTTTATCTCTCCCATCATAGGCATATCAAATTCGCAGTCGGCAAGCGGGTAGGAGCCGAGACCCGCATTGGGGTGAAACGCGCAGCCATCCGCTACGCCGTCCATACCGGGGTCAAGCTGCGGCGGTAAGGTGTCTATTACCATAACTTCCGGGGCGTCTGCGGGGCCGTCGTTTGTCACCGTTATGGTATAGGTCAGGGTGCTTCCGGCGTTCACGGGGTCGGGACTGTCTATCTTCGTTATCGACAGGTCTGCGATGCCGAGCTCATACGCCCCTATGTCGCAAACCGCTGTGGAATTCCCATCTCCGTCAGTGGGCCTGGGAAACCCCCGCTGGTCTGTAGTTAAAGGAAGTAGGGCAGTCGAGGATGGGAAATTCAGGGGCGCCTGGCAGTCAGGCGTTTCACCCATGTCGATGGCCGGGCTTAACGGCAGAAGGGCGTGGGTCTGCGTGGGTCCGCCGTTGTCGGCTAGAACATCGAGCATGGCGTTAAGAGGCGTTACTGTAGTCCCAACCTTATCACTTGCCTGTACAGTATCTAAACAAGTATCGGCCCCCACGATATTGAAGCCGTCTGAAAAGAAATTGCCTGAGGTTTGAAAGCAGTCCGGCGAGCCTGCGGGGCCGTTGTTCTGGGCTATTATCGTATTCCGAATACGGGTTTGTTCACCGCTTTGAAGCACATGTATAACCCCCCCTCCGAAAATCCCTGCGGTGTTGTCCGTAACCGTGACGTTATATAACTGCAGCCCGACTACAGAGGAAGTTGAGCGGTGGGATATACCCCCTCCGTTAGCCGAAGCCATATTGCCGCTGATGGTGCTGTTAATAATCGCCGTAGAAATATCACTTTCACCAATCAAAATGCCGCCCCCCTCTCCGAATGTAGCCTGATTGTTGCTTATAAGGGAGTCTATTATTGTTAAAAATGTGGATGATGAAGCAATAAATATCCCACCACCAGCGCCAGCCGTATTATTATCGACCCATACCCTGTCGAGCCTTAATTGGATGTTTGAGCCTTCCGCAAATATGCCGCCGCCATCACCTGATGTATTTCCTCCCGTAATCGTTAAGTTTTCAAAGGTCACCGCCATAGCCGCGCCCGGTCCGATAAGATGGAACACCCTATCGGGCGTCCCCAATGTAGAAGCGTCTACAACGGTATCCGACGCCTTTGCGCCCGTGCCCATTATCACCATAGGCTCTAGTATATCCAGGTCTCCCGCAGCGTTGACGTCCTCACTTCCATTGATTGTCAGTGTGTAGGTTCCCGTACTCCCGAGTATGATAGTATCGGGGTTTGCGTCCACATTAATGACGCAGCCTCCAAAAGGGGCGACTGCCGGGTTAAAGGACTCAATTGCTTCTCTCAGGGCGCAGCCCGCACCCGCCCCGAATTCGTCACCGAAGATGTCTACCACAATGTTGTCGGCGCTTGCCGTACGCGTTGCGGCGAGAATGAATAAAGAGACCGCCAAAAATGTTATTAGCCCTTTGTCAGCAATTGAATGAGCCCCTGAAAATCCCCAAAGACCTTTGCGCGGCATAGCCATCGCTCCATCCTCTTTATTCGTTTTGTACTCCCCGAAATAAGTACCGTTGTCGGGCAATCTGTGAAAACGATTAACCCTCTGCTTGGAGTTACACGGCTCAGGTGGTGCTATGCTCAAAGCAACCCCTTATTTTATGGCAGGTTTAGATGTCCAAACCGAATTTTAATCCCGCAAAAAGCCATTTACCCATCATTGAATGTATATCAACATAGCAAATCTATGTCAAGCCTTTGTCTAGGTCTAGGCATTGCCAAACGCTGAAGCAATAATTTTGCAGTACGATGCTATTGAGCCGTCCTAGGCAGGTAAAAGCAGGCGAGATATTGCCGCAGAACGCGTAGTATGGGGGGAATTTGGGGGTGGTTTTAATTGATACGGACAAGGGGGAAAAGACAGTCGGGAGCGGGTTCACTCAGCACCCTTACGTTAGCCCATCCTCTCAGAAAACCTGATAGCCGTCTTAACCGCCTCTATCATACTCCTGGGATTCGCAGTTCCTTTCCAGGCGATGTCGAACGCGGTGCCGTGGTCGGGAGAAGTCCTTACAAACGGCAGCCCAAGGGTAACGTTCACCCCCTCGTCAAACGAGAGCATCTTAAATGGAATCAGTCCCTGGTCGTGGTACATGGCCACAACGACGTCCCACTCCCCCCTGGCCGCCCTGTAAAATAGCGTGTCGGGAGGGAAAGGGCCCTGTGCGTCAATACCCCTCCGCTGTGCCAATACGACGGCGGGGGTGATTTGACGTGACTCTTCATCCCCGAATGACCCGCCCTCACCCGCATGCGGGTTCAGCCCGGCGACCGCGATTCGGGGCTCCTCAATACCGCACAGCTTCTTGAGGGACTCATCGGTAATCTCAATGGTTGATAAGACACTGTCTTTCGTGATAAGCCCCGGCACCTCCGAAAGCGGAACGTGGATCGTAACGAGCACTACTCTGAAAGCGCCACCCTCGAACATCATCGCTACCCTCTTGGCACCACTCTGCTCCTTAATTAATTCCGTGTGGCCGGGATGCTCTGAGCCTGCCATGTGTATGGACTCCTTGCTAATGGGTGCCGTGACAATAGCGTCGAGCTTGCCTTGCATCGCCATCTTGACGGCGTAAGATATATAGCTCAGGCTTGCCCTTCCCACCTCTTCAGAAGGTCTGGCCTCTTTGATGATCTCAGGATGGAGGCTGCTTTGATTGACAAATTGGTAATTTCGCGAAGCCGAACACAACTGCTTTGCTCGTTTTAGAACCCTGTCGTCCCCTATCACTACGGGGGTAAAGCCCTCCGCGAGCTCCCCGCTCTCAAGGGCCTTCACAACCACCTCCGGCCCTATGCCGCAGGCGTCGCCCATCGTGATTCCTATTACAGGCTCCTTCATGCCGTATAAAGTCTACCCGTGGAGATACGTCAATCTATTTTACAGTAAATTATAGAGCCGTTAGGGTCATACCAAGACGGTGACGATTATTCCCATCCAGAACATGCAGATGAGCTGGATGAAGAAAAATGCGAAACGGAAGGAAGTAACAACGTTGGTCTGAACGAAGGATACCTGGATAACGGTCTGAAAAACACGCGCTACCCCACCCTGCCGTAGGTACGCACCCTGAACTCTACTCCGCCGATGCCCTCTACGATGGCTCTGCACTTCTCCACGTCCACACCAGGAACGGTAACTATGCTTGCGGTCACCTCCGGGATGTGCTCCTTGGCCCGGCGGATGAACTCAATGACTTCAGGATATGCCTTCTCCCCGTACTTCGAGGGGCACACGCGCGCATAGGTCTCGGCGTCCTGCGCGTTGAGGCTCACCGAAATTGAGTCGATACAGCCGTTAAGCTCGGGGAGTATGTCCCTTCCGTGCACCAGGTTGGCGAGTCCGTCGGTGTCGATGCGGACACTCTTGACGCCCTTAGCCTTGAGCTTCTCGACTACCTCCTTCACCACATCGAGCCTGAGGAGGGATTCGCCCCAGCCTACGAACACGACCTCGTTCACGCCGGTGGGGTCTCCAACGGCCTCCATTAATTCATCTACGCTCGGCTCCTTCTTGAGCCTCAGGTTGAAGTCGCGGAGCATGAAGCTTCGCCACTTGCCGCAGAAGACACAGGCAATGGTGCACTTGTTCGTGATGTTGAGATACAAACTGTCCCTTATCCTGTATGACAGGGACGTGGGCACATCCTCGCTTGTAAAGAGGAACAGGTTCTTGGCGTTGAGTGAGGTCTCTTCAATCAGCGTATCTAGGGGAATGCCGCGCACCTCGGCGACCTTCTCGGCTACGTGCCTTACATAAGCCGGCTCGTTGGGCTTTCCCCTGTACGGCACGGGGGCGAGGTAAGGCGAGTCCGTTTCGATAAGCAGCCTCTCGATAGGCACATTACGGGCAGCGTCTCTAACATCATCGGCTTTCTTGAACGTCACAACCCCGGAAAACGAGATGTAAAAACCGAGGTTGAGGTATGTCTTAGCCGTCTCCCAGTCGCCGCTGAAGCAGTGTATGACCCCCATGGTCTCCCACGCGCCTTCTTCGCGCAGTATTGCCATCACGTCCTCATGGGAGTCGCGCACATGGACAACAACGGGCAGCTTGAGCTTCTTTGCCAGCCTGATGTGGTTTCTGAAGGACTCCTTCTGAACTTCCTTGGGCGAGTTCATATAGTGGTAATCGAGACCCGTTTCCCCTATCGCCACTACCTTGCTGCGGGTCGCAAGCTTCTCTATCTCGAAGAGTGATTGCTCGGAGTAACGCGCAGCTTCATGGGGATGTATCCCTACGGCAGCATAGACCATCTCATCTTCGCCCGCAATTTGTACGGTTCTCTCCGAAGAGTCCGGGTCGGAGGATACGGCCACTATCCTGCCCACTCCGGCCTTCTTCGCCCCCTCCAGCTTTTCTGCCAGGTTATCGAGGGAATCGAGATGAGCGTGTGTGTCGATGAGCATCGCTTATACCCGCTTTCCCCTTCGTTTGACGCTGTTGTTGAGCGTGTCGGCAAGGTCCTCATACCCCTTTCCGCCCGAAGCGGCGCCCTCGGTCTTAACGCCGCCCTTCCTCTTCTTGCCCTTAGCGGCCATCCTGCTCTTATCCTTAAGAAGCTCCCGCAGCTCATCCATAAACTGGTTCACGTCTTTAAACGAGCGGTAAACCGAGGCAAACCTCACGTAGGCGACCTCGTCCACCTCGTACAGTTTCTTGATCACCCTCTCCCCTATTTCTCTCGAATCCACCTCGCGCTCCCCTTTCTCCTGCAGGTCTCTTTCCATGTTGGAGATAAAACCCTCGATCACCTCTATTCCCACGGGGCGCTTTTCCGTGGCCCTGAGCATCCCCTGAATTATCTTGGCGCGGTTGAACGGCTCCCTGCTCCCGTCTTTTTTCACCACAATAAGCTCTACCTCTTCCACGCGCTCATACGTCGTGAATCTCCTTGTGCACTCAGAACACTCCCTGCGTCGACGGACCGCAAGGCCGTCCCTCTTAAGGCGGGAATCAACGACTCTGTTCTTTAGGCTTTGACAGAAAGGGCATCTCATCTAATCGAGCAGGTACCTGTAAATGGGGAATTTATCGCACAGTCCCCTTACGTCGTCCCGAATGCGGCCGGTGACTACGTCATTATCGGCGTTCTCGAGGGCTTCGGAGATCAGGTCGGCTATGGCCCTCATCTCGGGCTCTTTCATTCCCCTGGTAGTTACTGCCGGTGTGCCGATCCTTATCCCGCTAGTGATCGCCGGGGGATGGGGGTCGAATGGTATTGCGTTCTTATTCACCGTGATGCCCGCGCCCTCGAGTGTGTCTTCGGCCATCTTGCCCGTGTAGTCCGTTTCTCTCAAGTCTACGAGCAGCAGGTGTGTGTCGGTGCCGCCTGAAACCAGCTTGAAGCCGTGCTCCAGGAGACGCTCTCCCATAGCCTTGGCGTTACTTACCACCTGCTGCTGGTAGTCCTTGAACTCCGGCCGGAGTGCCTCTTGAAACGCTACTGCCTTGGCGGCTATGACATGCATCAGGGGGCCTCCCTGAGTGCCGGGAAATACCCGGCTGTTTATCTTCTTCGCATGCTCCTGCTTCATCAATATGAGCCCGCCCCTCGGGCCTCGCAGGGTCTTGTGCGTGGTCGAGGGAACGTAGTCGCAGTAGGGAACCGGCGTGGGATACAGCCCCGCAACTACAAGCCCCGCCGGGTGGGCAATGTCTGCCATTAGCAGCGCTCCACACTCATCCGCTATGTCTTTGAACTTTTTGAAGTCGATCTTTCTAGGATAAGCGCTCCACCCTACAACGATGAGCTTCGGTGTGTGCTTAAGCGCTTCCCGTCTCACTTCATCGTAGTCAATGAGGTGCGTGTCTTCTCTCACTCCGTAATCGACGATGTTGTAGAGCCTGCCCGAAAAATTCACCTTGCTTCCGTGTGTGAGGTGGCCTCCGTGAGCGAGGCTCATGCCCATCACCGTATCGCCCGGCTCGACCGCGGCAAAGTATACCGCCATATTGGCCTGCGCCCCGGCGTGGGGCTGGACGTTTGCCGCTTCGGCCCCGAACAGCTCCTTGGCGCGCTCTATCGCGAGGTCTTCGGCAACATCGACAAACTCGCATCCCCCGTAATACCTCTTTCCCGGCAGCCCTTCGGCGTACTTATTCGTTAGCACCGAGCCCATGGCCTGCATAACGGCTTCGGAGACGTAGTTCTCCGAGGCTATAAGCTCAAGCTTCCACTCCTGGCGCTCTATTTCCTGTCTAAGGACCCTAGCGATTTCAGGGTCTGTTTTTTCAAGCTGATACATTAGGTGCAAACACCTCGCTGATT
>JADFKM010000015.1 GCA_022564935.1 Candidatus Dadabacteria bacterium | reverse complement strand
TCGTGGAGCTGGACGTATTCGACCTGCTTGACGTGAGTGTGTTGATGGGACTCTTCGTCGGCGCCAGAGATGCTCTACAGCTTCCCGGTCGACCCGGGTGTCTATCCCGTGCGGCTTCACTTTGCCGAGATTTATTCAGGGGCGGCCTCGGTCGGCGGTCGCGTGTTTGATGTTGTTATTGAAGGCCAGGTCGTTCTAGCGAACTACGACATCTTTGCTCAGGTGGGATTCCAAGCGGCCAAGATCGAGGAGATCTCCGGGAGCGAGCATGTTGAGTTCTTGGACAGGGCACCAAGTGACTTCTCGGTCGACGGTCTGAGCCCTGCGGTCGTTGTGGCCCCGGGAAGCGAAGATGAGGTTTCAGCCATCCTGAGTATGGCGAGTGAATGGGGTCTCGGCGTCGTGCTCAGGGGTGCGGGGACCAAAATGAGCATAGGCAATGCGCCGAACTCCCTCGACATAGTGCTCTCCATGAGGCGGCTTGAGGGAATCAGAGAGTATGACCATGAGAACCTGAGCGTGAGTGTGGGCGCCGGGGCCACCCTTGCGGGGCTGGGTGTCGTGCTCAGAGAAAAAAAACAGTTCCTTCCACTCGACCCGCTTTTCCACAAGGCCTGCACCGTAGGGGGCACGATCGCTTCGGGCTCAAGCGGGCCCTCAAGATTCAAGTACGGCTCCCCTAGAGACCTGGTGCTCGGCATAAGGGGAGTTCTTCCCACGGGACGGAGCTTTAAGTTCGGGGGCAAGGTGACCAAAAACGTTGCCGGCTACGATATGACCAAGCTGTTTATAGGCTCCTACGGCACTATCGGGGCCGTTACCGAGGCGACGTTCAAGCTCTTTCCGCTCCCTGAGGCGAAAAAGACTGCGCTTGTTCCCTTCCCGGCCCTAGGGGATGCCGCCGTTTTCATCGAAAGCGTGCTGGACTCCTATCTCGAGCCTACATCAATTGACATTTTAAATCCGGGCGCCCTAGGCGTGCTTAATGGAGAAACCGACCTGGAGCTTGCCCATGGATACGTGGCGGCGATCGGGATCGAGGGGTTCACGGAAGCCGTTAAGAGGCAGGTAGACGAACTGGGAGCTATGGCCGACGGTCTTAAGTGTTCTGTTATTGAAGGGAGGGAGCAGGAGCTTTTTTGGAGCGCGGTTTCCGATTTTGCCGGGAGTTTTGAGCGACCCGTCAGACTGAAGGCAGGCGCTCCTATATCTTCCCTTCTCTCGGCTATGGAAAGGCTTGAGAGAGACGCTTTGGAGATGGGGTTTGAGGTGAGTATTGTAGCCCACGCCGGAAGCGGCGTTGCTTTCCAGTTCTTCAACCAGAGCGAGGTATCCCCTGAGCAGTGCAGGGATTACGTGCTCCATGGACGCCGCCTTCTTGAAGGGCTCGGGGGGTACTTGACGGTGGAGGAAGCCCCCCTAGAGGTTAAAGAGAGGCTTCCAGTGTGGGGTGATATCGGCGGCGGGATTCGGTTAATGCGGGAGATTAAAAGCGCTTTTGACCCCGCTTGTATAATGGCTCCCGGCAGGTTTTTATAGATATCGCTCAGACGTTGGTACAATTTTTATTTCTGTTTATCCCTATTTTTTAGGCCTTGCTTGAAGGCAAATAGTTGAGAGGGTGTATCAGAAGGGGTGGCAAATCGAGGCGGCGTGTGTACGAAACTTAAATTAAATTCTAATGTTTTATACTTACCCTCTTGATTTTATTGAAAAAATTTATTATCGTTGTTTAGAGGAATCGGAATTGATTTTTCCATCGATCGCAGTAGAGAATCGCAGTTTATCTCGGTCGAGCTTTTTTCAATGGGACTGGAGCGTCGCAAAGTGTATGTGGTCGTGAATTTTCCAGCTTGCGCTGCGCTGGGAGAGGAGTTTTTTGTGAAGGGGTTTTTCGCTAGTGGATTGAGATATGAATGGTTGAGTGTGAATGTAAAGAAAGTCAGTGATTTTATTATCTTTTAGGTATAAATTTAATGTTTAGCTGTAGGGTTGCAAAACTTGCTCACTGCAAATATAATATCACATTATTGATAGGTGTATATATGCAATCTAGTAGTAGCATGTTCATGGAATGAACGGGGGGTGTTTTGGACGAAATTAGGCGACGGAATCTCGTACTCCTGATCGAGTTCTCGACGATAAAGAAATGAGGAGTTACATAAGATGAGCAGCCATTTTGCCGATGACCTAATTCAGAGGAATCTTCTGACATATGATCAGTTAAAGGCTGTCGTTGAAGAGCAAAAGCGTACCGGTCAGAAGCTGGAGGAGCTATTAGTCACTATGGGTTACATAAGCGAGTTTCTGTATGCAGAGCACCTGAGCAAGCAGTTCGGGGTGCCTCCCATTGATATAGAGTCTTCGAATATACCCGATGATGTCATTAAGATCATTCGTAAGAATCTAGCCGTTGAGAATACACTTATCCCGGTTGAGTTGAAAGACTCTACCCTTTTGGTGGCCATGCTGGACCCCGACAATTTGCTCATCATAGACGATTTGCGTTTTGCTACCGGTTTTAACATCGACGTTTGCGTTGCTTCGGAGAGGGTGCTGAAAGGCGCCATTGATAAGTACTACGGCGTCTCGGCTCAAGAAGCTGCGGATGAGGCAGCTGTGGATGAAGGATTAAGAGAGCCTGCCGCTCTCCAGGAGGAGCCGCTACAAGAGCCGGGTGGTTTGCAACCCCAAGAGCAGCCTCTCGATGAGGGTTTAACCGGCGGGTTTGAGCAATTCGGGGTAACGACGGAAGCCCCAAAAGTGTCTCGAGAAGCGCCTCAAGAAGATCTCTCGGACTTCTTTGTCTCCTCTGTGTCTCCTGCAGAGACTGCCGGGCTTTGGGAAGAGGCTGCTGAGGCCCCTGAAGAGGTGGCGGAGCCGGAGGAGCTTGAGGCCGAAGAGATAGCGGAGGAAGTCGAGCGCTTAGAGACTCAGGACTACTTCAGCGCGCCTGGAGCGGCGGAGCGGCAAGAGGCTGCTGAGGCATCCGAAGAGATGGCAGAGCCGGAGAAGCTTGAGGCCGAGAAGGTAGCTGAGTCGGAGGAGCTTGAGGCCGAGGAGGTAGCGGAGGAAGTCGAGCGCTTAGAGACTCAGAACTACTTAAGGGGGCCTGGAGCGGCGGAGCGGCAAGAGGCTGCTGAGGCACCCGAAGAGATGGCAAAGCCCGCTGAGCCGGAGGTCGAGAGCGTAGATACCCAGGAATTTCCCCCCACATCCGAGGAGGTGGCACCGCCAGAAGCTGCTGAGGCTCCCGAAGAACTTCAGGCCGAAGAAATTGTAGAAGGGGAGGAAGCCCCTGAACAGGACTTTTTCGACCTTGCCGAGCAATCCATTGAGGCTGATAGGCAGGTCGATGAACAACCCTCGGGGTTAGAAGTCAGTGTCGCTGAGGCTGAGCCTGTCCAAGAAGCGCAAGTTATTGATTCGCCCGCTCCTGAGCAGGAGCCGCCTGCCGAAACCCAGGCTGCGGGGCCCACAGAAGCTCCGGGCGTTCCCGAGGAGGCAGCAGACGCTCAAACTATAAAACGAAAGGTAGTTATTAGGAAAGGAGGTGAAGCCGAAGCCGGCCCTAAGAGCAAGGTGCTTGTAGTGGATGATAGCCCATCTGTTCAAAAGATTGTTTCCATCACCCTTGAGAAAAGAGGATATGAGGTTATAGTTGCCGACAACGGGATGCAGGCTCTTGCTAAACTGAGCGAGTTGGTGCCGGATATGATCTTTCTCGACATTGACCTGCCATATATGGACGGATACCAGCTTTGTAAGGTAATTAAGGGTAATGAGCTTACAAAAAATGTTCCTGTGGTTATGCTTTCGGGCAAAGACGGATTTTTTGACAAGGTTCGCGGCAAAATGGCGGGAGCGTCGGATTACATCACCAAGCCCTTTCAGCCCAGTCTGCTTGTAGAAGCGGTAGTGAAGCATACAAAACATGATGGCTGACCCTGTGGCAAGCGCACGGGCTTCCCTGTAAAAAGAATTATGGAAGAGAAAAACATCTAAGCCGAAATATCTTATAACATCTGCTATCTTGTTGCCGCTCAATCCCAGGAGAAAATGCCTCAATACCTTTTTCCACTATGTGCGTCAGGTACAGTGGAAGTTTATTTGGTACCCACTCATATCTGCATTTTGAGCATCGTGATTTAGCTCTTCTGATCTTCCAGCTCTTCTTGTTATCGCACCTGGGGAAACTTTTATTTTTCATGCCACTATTCTATACTTTTAGTGGCTAAAATGTCACTTTACCCAAATATTTATTACCTTTCTTTTAAGATTGATTGTTGGATAAGCTCTTCTTGATAAGGTGGTCGAAATTTGATTTTGAAGAAATGAATGTATTTGGTTTTGACAGTTAATTACCTTCAACCTCTTGACTTTAATGCGTAGATATACTAAAAAGACAATGGGTTAATTTTTGCTTTAATACGGACTCTAATTCATTTTTTAGAAAATTTATCGAAGGCTATGAAAAATGAAAGCATACATGAGCACTAATGGAACAAATTCCAATTTTAATTATCAAAATTTAAGTGGGGTTACATTAAATGTAAATCCGCTTGAAAAATTATTAAAAATGAAACTTTTTACTGGAGAAACTTCAAAGGATTTTTTCCCAACATTTTCAAAGTATGGCAATCAAGCTGTTAATGGCTTGAATTTTATTTATAGCAATACAAAAGAAAAAGCCAAAGATGGAGTTTCTAAAATGGGTAATGGATTAAGTTATGTTCCTAGTTCAGTGAAAGCTGCTGCTAATATTGGACTTTTTTATATAATGGTTGCATGCGCCAATGGAGGTGGAGATGTTGAGCCGACTCCTACTCCTACTCCAGAACCTGTTTTGAGGAAAGGGACTCTTGAAGTTTCTATTGAGCCACGAGATCAATTTCTAGGGCCTAGAGATGACGGATTTCCAGGAACCTTTACCTTTTTTCCATATGATACATTTGTCAGTATAATTCCTAATAACACATCAACGACTAATGCAGACGGAAATAATAATAATTTTCTTGATTGCGTATATGAAGTTGTAGAGAGAACTAGAGGAGCAGTTTTCCCATCAGGGTTTGGTGAACTATCGGTAACTATAGATGATCCTAACGAACTTGACAGTCAATTTGCAAATACTACTACACAAGAAAATACTAGATTCCTCTTGCCTGGGGAAGAATTGAAGGCTTTTGTTGATACGGTCAGAACTAACCTAAAGAATGTAACAATATTTGATGGCGTAACTGTTCAAGATTGTGAAGGTCTTGAACAAACAGTTGAAGCTGAAATCTTTCAGATTAACAGCTTTTTCCCAAATGTGGGAGGACCAACAGAATAATTCTTAATTTTTTTATTACTTATTCTTTAAAGTTTTAATTTAAATTTTTATAATTTAAATACCAATTCCTACAGGATCAGGACCGGGTCCAGGGCCAGTCCCAGGCCCACCAGGTGATGGTGTAACACATACACCATTCCGACAATTTCCTCCAGGACAAGGTTGGTTATCTGTATTTCTTATGCATCCTGTTGTGTCTGTGTAAGGTGTGCAATCTGCTGCTGTACATGTTCTTGTTCCTGTTTCAGCACAGACATTTGCATATTGACATACTCCACATGATGGTGTGCATATTGGAGCAACAACACATTGCGAACCATCCCAACTACAAGTTCCAATACCACATACATCATCTTGGCAAGTTGTTTGGTCTGTTCCGTAATCTGTACAAGTAGCTCCAGAACATGCATTGCAATTGTTTGGAAAATAGTCAACATCATCAAAAAAACATCCTTCTGCTATTTATTGGCATTCAACTCTATCGCATCCTATGGTAAGAGTTCCACACTCATTACAAAAATTAGCAACTGGGATTACGCAAGCAACTGAGCAGCAAACACCAGCATCAGACGAAGTTAATTCAGTACCTGGACAAATTTCTGTTGCAGCACAAATAAATCCTCCTTGAGCAGCACATGTTTGACCAGTAGTTTCTATTGTGCAAGTAGAGCTGCAACCATCTCCATTAATTAAATTGTTATCATCACATAGCTCAACTCCAGTATGGACAAAGTCGCTTCGGTGGTCTGAGTCCGTTATCCCACATATTTTTTCCAAGTTTAGCTTCCTGCCGCACTCCGGAGTATTCACCTTCCCGCCCATGTATTGAATACCGGCAAATTCGGTGAAACTACCCTTTGCAAACGCTTAACGGCGGTTTAATTCATTCTTAACGGTTTCTTAACATTTCGTAGGTATTGTAAAAGCAAAAGGTTTAAACAAAATTAAGAGAGGAAAAGTTATGAGAGTATTGTTTGATGCAAGGATTTATTCCTCACTTTTTGTAATTGCGTTTGCAGTCTGGATGTTCAGCGCAGCGACTTATGCCGATGCGGACTCACGGCTGCCTTCATACAAGAAGGTAAGCGGCGTGTCGGGTAACATAAACAGCATAGGCTCGGACTCTATGAATAACCTGATGGCCCTTTGGTGCGAGGGGTTTACCAGGTACTACCCCAGTGTGAGGTGCCAGATAGAGGGGAAGGGCTCGAGCACTGCGCCCCCCGCCCTTATAGAAGCAACGGCCCAGATAGGCCCGATGTCCCGAGCTATGAAGGGCACCGAGATTGACAAGTTCGAGGCGAAATTCGGATATAAGCCTACACGAATCCGCACCGCACTCGATGCGCTGGCCGTTTTTGTTAATAAAGATAACCCCATAGAAGGGCTGACCATTGCTCAGATGGACGCTATATACTCCAAGACGAGGAAATGCGGCGGCTCCCGCAACATTGTGACATGGGGTCAGGCCGGACTTGACGGCGGATGGACGAAGCGTCCAATAAGCATATACGGCCGCAACTCCGCATCGGGGACATACGGATACGTGAAGAAGGTGGCCCTGTGCAAGGGTGACTTCAAGGACGAGGTGAAGGAGCAGCCCGGCTCTGGCTCGGTGGTGCAGTCGGTTTCAGGAGACCTCTACGGCATAGGCTACAGCGGCATCGGGTACATGACCTCGGGCGTCCGCTCCCTGCCTCTGGCCAAGAGAAGCGGGGCCCCTTTCGTAGAGGCAAGCGCTCGGAACGTGCTTAACGGAACATATCCGCTGGGCAGGTTCCTCTACATATACATAAACAAGCCGCCCAGCGAAAACCTGAGTCCTTTAGTGAGGGAGTTCGTCAAGTATATTCTGAGCAGGGAAGGTCAGGTGACGGTACTCAAAGATGGCTACAACGTTCTGCCCGCATCGATTGTCGAGAAAGAATTGACCAAACTCAATTAAAGTGAGAGGATAAGTCAAATTAAGCCCCATGCATACCCCCCCCAGCAATAACCGGGAAATAACGGGAATAATATCGTGATAAATAGCGAGCATAATGACGATAATACCGCTCGGGGAGCGCCGAGCGCTCTCACCTTGAAGAGGCGGCGGCTTGAGGAGATAATCGTCCGGTGGACGGTCACCCTCGGCGGCGTCGGCGTCATATTGTGTATAGCCCTGATAATTTTCTTCATCGCTCTTGAGGCCGTCCCGCTCTGGAGGGGAGCAAGCGCCAGTCTGACGGGAACCTTCGAAGTCGCTCAAAGGGACGGGGCCGTTCCTCTGGCCGTGGGCATAGATGAGTACGGGGAAATCACCTACACGGTTTCGGGGGATGGAGCCGTGAGCTTCTACTCCGCAAAGGACGGCTCCCTGATGTCGTCCCGTCTTCTTGAGAGGCTCGAGGGGGCGGGCGTAGCGGCCGTAACCCCGGTTTCGGGGCAGCACGGTTACGCGCTCGCCACAGATACGGGCTTCGTTCTGCCCATAGAGATCAAGTTCCTTGTCAGCTTCGATGAGGGCGGCAGGCGGAATATCGAGCCCTGGGTTTATGAGGGAGACCCCGTGAGGGTATCGGACGGGCCGCTTGTGCTCGCCGCGTATGCAAGCGACGAAGAGGGGGGGAGAGCGGTCACCGCCGCCGTTACGGCCGCCGGAGCGCTTATCGTAGTATCTGAGGCCGCCGGGGACTCCATTTTCACAGAAGGCGAAACGCTCACGAAGAGATATGACTTAACGCCCGCCCTTAGGGGCTCTTTGCCCACGCAGATAGCCGTGGACGATTTCATTGAGAACATTTACCTTGGCACAAATGACGGGAGGCTTTTTCAATGGCACATCAACGACAAGGCCAATCCCAGCCTCGAAGCGGTGCGTGATGCCACTCCGAGCAGGAGCGTGCCCGTGACTGCGCTCGGTTTCTTGCTTGGGGGAAGATCCCTTGTAGTTGGAGACGCCGCCGGCGGTGTGAGTGTCTGGTTCAGTGTCGAGGACAGGGCGTCTCCGTCGGGAAGGAGCCTCATGCGCGTACATACTCTCTCCCCGCACGACGCCCCCGTTACCCGCCTGGCCCCATCGTTTCGAAACAGGGGGCTTATAAGTGGAGACGCTGCGGGCAAAATTATCGTTCACCACGCCACATCGGAGAGAAAGCTCCTCGAGCTGGTCTCGGACGGAACCCCGATTGCAGCGCTCGCCTTTGCCCCCAGGGCTGACGGGATAGTGTCCGTTACGGGGAGCGGGACGCAATATGTCTGGGCTCTTGACAACCCACATCCCGAAGTCTCCATCAAAACCCTGTTCGGCAAGGTTTGGTACGAGGGCTACCCAAGGCCCGAGTACGTATGGCAGTCGACGGGGGGAACGGACGAGTTCGAGCCGAAATTCAGCCTTACGCCCCTTGCGTACGGCACACTCAAAGGCACGTTTTATGCCTTGCTTATAGCCATACCCCTTGCCGTGTTGAGCGCCATTTGCGCCTCGCAGTTCATGCACCCTTCTTTTCGGGCTCTGATTAAGCCCGTCATCGAGATCATGGCCGCTCTTCCCAGCGTGGTGCTCGGCTTTCTGGCCGGTCTCTGGCTGGCCCCTCTTATAGAGAACTACATCCCCGGAGTGATCTTGTGGTTTATCATCATGCCGCCGCTTATCCTGCTGTCGGTGTTTTTGTGGAGGCTGCTTCCGAAGGACTTCAGGCTCCGGTTCCGCGACGGGGGGGAGCTGTTCTTCCTCATCCCGGTGGTCATAGGCGGGGTGCTCATGTGCTACTGGCTCAACGGGCCCATCCAATCGGGGTTTTTTGCTGGCGATTACAGGGAGTGGCTGTTCGATACCTTTGGGCTGCGTTACGACCAGAGAAACGCATTGATCGTGGGTTTTGCGATGGGCTTTGCCGTAATACCGATTATCTTCACCATATCCGAAGACGCGCTTTCCTACGTACCCAGGCATCTCATATCAGGTTCCCTCGCCCTGGGGGCGACCAGATGGCAGACCGCGCTTCGTGTCGTGCTCCCGACGGCAAGCCCCGGTATCTTCTCGGCTATTATGATAGGGCTCGGCCGGGCCGCGGGAGAGACCATGATAGTGCTTATGGCGACGGGCAATACCCCCATCATGGATTGGAGCATCTTCGACGGGTTCAGGACCCTCTCGGCCAACATAGCCGTTGAGATACCCGAGGCCCCTCACGGGGGAACACTCTACAGGGTTCTTTTCCTGGCGGCGTTCCTGTTGTTCGTGGTGACTTTCCTAATAAACACGGTGGCCGAAGTCGTGAGGATGCGTATAAAGAAGAAGTACGGGAATATGTGAGCGCCGGTACGGAGCGATGTTAGAGAGTAAGAGATGAAAAACTTCTGGAAAAGCGGAGACCCTTACGTGTGGCTCACGGGCGGTGCGCTCATGACGAGCCTCCTCATGGTCGGGGGGCTATTGCTCCTGATAGGGGCCAAGGGCCTGGGCTTCTTCTGGCCCGAAGACATAGCGCAGATGCGCCTCAAAGACGGCACCGTGCTGCTTGGACGGATAACGGGTAAAGAAAAGATACCGTCTATTGTGGGCGACTCTGAGGACAGAACGAGGGTGCATCTTAAGATAGGCAACCGCGACCTCTACGGCCTTGATTTTAAGTGGGTGGACGAAGACCGGATCGAAAAGATCGAATTTCCGCTTGGGGCTGTTGTGCTTGAGAGGAGGGAGTGGGGAGATATGTACGCCTTCATTGAGGACATTGAAAGGGACGGAGTGAGCCTTCCAGGCGAAGAAGAGGGGTTATGGGAGGCGCTCGGGGGCCTGATTCGGGAAGCCCGGGGGATTTATTCCCGCATCAGGGAGATAGAGACCGAAGAGATCGGCAGGATAAACTACAGGATAGAGCGCAAGGAGCTGAAGATAAAGGCGCTAAAGTTAAAGGGCAAGGGGGGAGAAGAGTGGGGTGAGGGCAGAGTGGCCCGGCTTGAGGCCGAGATCGAGGGTGAGCGCGCCCTTTACCTCGAGAAGGAAAAAGAGCTCGAGGCCCTTTACAGGAAGCTCAACGAAAATGACGTCGTCATGAAGACGGCGGATGGGAGAAGCAAGACGGTGCCTGTGGGGGGGATTGTGAGGGCGTACCGGCCGAACGCCATGGGCGTTTTATTGAAACTCGGCCTGTACGGCTCCAAGCTCAAGGAGTTTCTCCTGGACAGTCCCAGGGAGTCCAACACCGAGGGGGGAGTTTTTCCCGCCATATTCGGCACGGTGTTCATGGTGCTCATTATGAGCGTTGCCGTGATGCCCTTTGGAGTTTTGGCTGCCGTTTACCTAGCGGAATACGCCAGACCGGGCCCCTTTGTACAGATTGTAAGGATATGCATAAACAACCTCGCCGGGGTGCCTTCGATCGTGTTCGGCATCTTCGGAGTCGGGTTTTTTATCTACGGCATAGGGGGCACGATCGACTCGTTTTTTTATCCCGAAGCGCTGCCGACCCCGACTTACGGCACGGGAGGGATCTTGTGGGCCTCCCTGACGCTCGCTCTGCTCACGCTGCCCGTTGTGATCGTGGCCACAGAGGAGGGTCTTTCGGCCGTTCCCACCGCCGTGAAGCACGGCTCCTATGCGCTTGGTGCGACCAAGAGCGAGACCCTGCGGAGGGTCATGATCCCCACGGCCATGCCCGGGATCCTCACGGGGCTTATCCTCGCTATCGCCAGGGCTACCGGGGAGGTGGCCCCCCTCATGATAACGGGCGTCGTAAAGCTTGCCCCAACCCTTCCCATAGATGCGAATTTCCCCTATGTTCACCTGGATAGAAAGTTCATGCACCTGGGGTTCCATATATACGACGTTGGGTTCCAGTCCCCGAACGTCGAGGCTGCTAAGTCCATGGTGTACGCTACTACGCTTCTGCTTATAGCGATAGTGCTCGTGCTGACAATTTTCGCTGTGGTTATAAGGAGCAGGCTGAGGAAAAAGTACTCATTCGGAGAGTTATGACAGAATGTATCAATTAAATAGTTTTTGTGTATTAATAATGAAGGACGGTGTAGATTAATGGCGGATGAGGAGGAGGAGATGCACGAGGAAAAGCTTGCCGCAAGTGGGAAGGACGAAGTATTCCCGGACCTCCCGGAACAAGTTCAGCTGGTTAGAGTGGATGAGCCCGTGGTTGAGGCGGAAAGGCTAAGTCTGTATTACGGGGAAAAGCAGGCTCTGTTCGACGTGAGTATTAAAGTCCCCAAGAACAAGATAACGGCTTTCATCGGCCCCTCGGGCTGCGGTAAATCCACCCTTCTGCGGTGCTTCAACCGTCTCAACGACCTCATCGACGGCGTCAGGGTTGAGGGCACCGTGGTGGTGAGCGGGATCGATATCTACAACTCGAACATCGACATAACGGAGCTTCGCAAAAGGGTAGGCATAGTGTTTCAGAAGTCTAACCCGTTTCCCAAGTCTGTATATGAGAACGTCGTGTACGGGCCGAGGATAGCCGGGGTGAGGAGCAAGCCGGTGCTCAATGGGATTGCTGAGCGCAGCCTCAGGCAGGCGGCGCTGTGGGACGAGGTGAAGGACAGGCTGGGCGAGAGCGCCCTCATGCTCTCGGGGGGGCAGCAGCAGAGGCTGTGCATAGCACGGGCGATAGCCGTTGAGCCGGATGTGCTTCTTATGGATGAGCCCTGCTCGGCCCTGGACCCGATAGCCACGGCGAAGATAGAGGAGCTGATGAGAGAGCTGAAGGAGAACTACACGATAGTTATTGTGACGCACAACATGCAGCAGGCGGGCCGCGTAGCCGACTACACCGCCTTTATGTACCTGGGCAGGGTGATTGAGTTCAACGTTACCGAATCGCTTTTCGTTACGCCCGCAAATAAGCATACCGAGGCTTACGTCACCGGAAGGTTCGGGTAGGGGTGGAGCTCTCGTCACTGGCGTGTGTGCAGGAGCAAGGCTCCCCGGGTACTGTGGGAAGAGATGAACGATGAGATGTTAATTCTTGTGATTTTATAGGAGATGAAAAATGAAAATAGTTCATGTTACGGATCTCCACCTAATTGAGGTTTGGCATGGTGTGTTCACTTGAGGGAGGGCGGACTAACCGGGTGGGGGGCGTGTGGTCATTGCTGAAATCT
This sequence comes from Candidatus Dadabacteria bacterium, assembly GCA_022564935.1. Classification (GTDB taxonomy): domain Bacteria; phylum Desulfobacterota_D; class UBA1144; order Nemesobacterales; family JADFKM01; genus JADFKM01. The sequence goes on along the minus strand of JADFKM010000015.1, from coordinate 23,234 downwards.
GATAAATTGGGGGTGAAGCCATTACAAAGATTGAAGTAGAGATTAACAAGCTGAAGAAGAAAATGTTCGAGATGGCTCTTTTTTCCGAGGAGATGATAGCAAAGAGCGTGCGGGCGCTCAAGGAAAAGAGCGCTGCCATGGCCCGGGAGGTGATAGAGACCGACGAGCGTGTGGATGAGATGGAGATCGAGATCGACAACTCCTGCATACGAATACTCGCCCTGTACCAGCCCGAAGCCAAGGACCTCAGGACTGTGCTGATGGTTCTAAAGATAAACAACGAGCTAGAGAGGATTGGAGACCATGCCGTCAACATAGCCGAGCAGGCCGTCTACCTTGCCGACAAGCCGTCCGTCAAACCCCTCATCGACATTCCTAGGATGGCCGAGTACGCAATAGTCATGCTTAAGAACAGCCTCGACTCGTTCGTCAATAAGAACTCCGATCTTGCCGTTGAGGTGTGCAAGAAGGACGATGACGTCGACGACCTGTACGAGCAGGTTATACGGGAGCTGGTCACATATATGCTCGAAGAACCGACTACCATAGAGCGCGCCCTTTCCCTTATACTCGTGGGGGGAAACCTCGAAAGGGTGGCTGACCTTGCCACAAACATCGCCGAAGACACATACTACATCGTTCAGGGAAAGACTATGAAGCACCACGCTCTTGAGCGTGAGAGCTAGAGACAAGCGGCAGCGGTCTATGTCTGAACCCCCCCCGATAAAATGAGGTTTTTCAGTTTGTTACAGGAAAACCGTGTCTTGGTGCGGTCATGTCCTCTCGAGTCGTGCTGCTGAGGGCCACTTAACGGTTTTGCGGGATAGATGCTAAAGAGAGGCTGTGGGGTTTATCTTCCGAGCCTGCGATCAGGTTGTTCGGAGCCTTCGGGGCAAGCCTGTAGAACTGCATTGCCTCCGGCTGCCATTTTTGGAGGTTCGAGCGCCGGGTGCGGTAGCCGGGGTGGGTCGCGAGGAACTGCGGCGGCCTCGGCTTGTCGCGTGTGGCTTCGTGCATCCTGTCCCAGAAAGCTAGGGCCTCCCTCGGGTGGTAGCCTGCCTTTGCCATGTAGATGAGCCCGATCCTGTCGGCCTCGGCTTCCTGACGGCGGCTGAAGGGGAGAATCGCACCGACGGTGATTCCCAGTCCGTAGGCCACGTTCAGGGCTTGCACTACAGCGGGGTCTTTGTTCGAAAGGCCGATGTTCAGCGCTACGGCGCCCATTTGAGCCAGAATCCCCGCCGTTATCCTTTCGCCTCCGTGCCTGGCCGTGGCGTGGGCTACTTCGTGACCGATTACCGTAGCGAGACCCGCTTCGTTATGGGCTATGGGGATGATCCCGGTATAAATGCCTACCTTCCCGCCGGGCAGGGCAAAGGCGTTTATCTCGTCGCTGTTATCGATGACCCTGTATTCCCAGTCGTAGTTGGGCCTGTGAGAGACTCTGGAGATTCTCGCGACCACCCTGCCGACGGCTCTGTTGTATGTGTGGTTGTGGGAGATCTTCTGGTTCTTGAGAACCTCCTGGAAGGCCACGAGACCCATCTCGATTTCCTGATTCTCGGGGATGAGTATGAGCTGCGAGCGGCCCGTTACGGGCGCTTTGTAACAGGCGGCGATTACGGCCAGGATAAATACGCCGACAAAAGCTGCAGTCAGAGCGCTGCTGCCTGAAAGAACGTGAAGTAGTGAAGGCGTCTTCAAATGTGACCTCCGGTTAAGAAGCCATGAACCAGCGGCGGGGTTTTAGACAAACGACAAACTCCGATGTGTTTTTGCCCCCGTATCTATATTGCACTACCGCCGCTACGCACCCGGCATTGTTGATGTGTCGGTCTGATACGCGCGCGCTTCGGGTGACCCCCTCTATTTCGACAGCTCTGTGGTCATTCTCTCAATGCCCTCATCTATGTCGTCGTCGGATGTTGCGTAGGTAACTCTGACATAGCCCTCGCCCTGGCTTCCGAATGCGTTTCCGGCCACCACGGCCACACCTGCGTTTTCCATAAGCCTGTCGGTGAACTCCTGCGATGTCATGCCGGTTCCCGTAATGTCGGGAAAGGCGTAGAAAGCCCCTGACGGTGTGTCGCACTTGAGCCCGGGCACGTTGTTAAGACCTGCAACGATCCTGTCTCTCTTTTTCTGGAGCAGGGCCGTTTTTGCTATGACCCAGTCCTGGGGGCCCACCATTGCTGCGTGGGCCGCTCTCTGGATGAAGGCCGCGACGTTTGTCATGGAGTCCTGAAGGAAAATGGACAGTTTATCGATGATAGGCCTGGCAGCTACCGCCCAGCCGATTCTCCATCCCGTCATCGCGTATGTCTTTGAGAACGTGTCTATCACGATGGTTCTGTCTTCCATTCCCGGCACAGCCGCGATGGATTTATGAGCCTTGCCGTCGTAGACGACATGGGAGAATATCTCATCCGTTATGACGATAAGCTGCGGGAATTTTTTACACAGCTCGGCGATTTCTTCGGGGTTCTCCACCAGGTGTCCGTTCGGTCTCTGCGGGGTGTTGATAATGAGAAGCCTGGTGTTGGGCGTAATCATAGAGGCGAGCTTGTCCACTTCGAACTGCCAGTCGGGCTTGGTTAGCGGAGTGTGCTTGATAACGGCCTTTGCATACTTCGCCCACACCTCGTCGGGGGGATACCCGGGGTTCGGGAATATCACCTCGGCGCCGTCCTCGAGAAATGTGAGGAGCGACATATGAAGGGCCTGTTTTGCTCCCGCAGTTACGATTACTTCCTCCGGCTCGGTCTTTCTCCCCCTCTGTGTCATCTCTTTGGCTATCTCTTCCCTCAGCTCGGGAAGACCGGGGCCGGGGTTATACCTTACATAACCGTCCCTCAGGGCTTTGACGGTCGCATCGAGCATATGCTCGGGGGTTTCAAAGTCAGGGCCCTGGTAATCGCCTTTTTCAAAGTGTGTGATCTTTTTCCCTGTCCTTGCTTCCAGCTCCTTTGCGACCCTCATGCTGGCCCACTGTTTTGGCTGAACAAAATGTTCAATCCTTTGACTGAATGGGTAGTTAACGCTCATTTGATTCCCTCCTGCGTTTAAAAATGTTTTTTTGCCCCTCGCCCCTTGTTCTTTTCAATCCTTACGCCGTCATGGTCTTCTTTGCCGGGTTAAGAATCCCGTTCACTATCACTGAGTAGACCTCTTCTGCTACTTCTCCGGGCTTTTTTTTCGTCGTATAATAGAAGGTAATCGACCGAACAAGGGCATAAATGATTAGCGCCGTGAGCTTGGAGTTGGTAGCCCTGAACGAGCCCTCGCGGATGCCTTTCTCGATGATTTTCTCGTACAGCTGGAGCCCCCTCTTCCTCCAGCGCTCGGTCATTTCGTAGTGTTCGCGTATGAGGTGGGTTTCGTCCCTCGAGAGGATTCTCAGTACATCGGTATGTTTGCGGTAGTAGCTGAAAATGAGCTTCAGTACCTCGAGCAGTTTTTTCGGCGCGGCGTACTCTTTGGCAAGCTCCACTTCAATAAGGCTGACAAGGCTGTCGAAGGCGTTCTCGAGGATTTCGAGGTAGAGGTTCTCTTTGGATTCGAAGTACAGGTATATAGTGCCTTTGGAAACACCGACTTTCCGGGCCACCTCTTCCATGGTTACGTCGTGGTAGCTTTTGAGTGAGAACAGTTTGGCCGAGGTGCTTAGTATCTCACTTCGCCTGAGGGCTCTTTTTGAGACATAAGATGATTTTCTGATTTTTCCCCTTAGGGTCTTTGTTGTTCTAGCCATAGCAATCCTTATATATAAAGTATTGTGGCGAACGGCGTATTGTGACCAATCAGTATTACTGACCGGTCAGTCATAAGTATATTATTTTTGCCTAGAACTTGTCAAGTACTTTTTTTTGACGTGAAGAAATCCATTCAATGTGTCGGCATGGAGTTATTAGGTCAAGTGCTTCTCAGGCGGAGGTTTGGCGGCGTATGTATTGCGGACCGAAGAAGGCACAATTGGTTAAGCTCGGAGGCATTATGTGTATCCTTACGGCTGGATTTGAAGTGCGATAGGAACTATCCCGCTCAGTCGACTCTCCCGGTCTTTTTGTGCCTCGGAAGGAGCGATGAGATAGACGTGTAGAGGAACCCAAGCTGTATGTAGAACGCTAGCGGTACCCAAATGATGTGCCCCGCAGACAGGGCGTACAGCGTAAGGGCAGTAAAGAAGAGGCCGAGCGCAAGCTCGAGTACTGCCGTGAAGCCCCTTGGGCTTGTGTAGTTCTTATGCGCCCAGCCCTCGCCCTTGTTTGTTACGGCGAATTTGGGCGTCCTGGTGAACTCCGATGATTTCCCTAAAAGAGCCTCTAATACTGCCTTGGTGTTGTTCACGGCAATGCCCGTGCCAAGGGCTATTGCCACAGGGATGTGGTGAGCGCGCCTCTTCCACCCCTGCCCGTAGACTTCTTTGAGGGCTATGGAGTAGAACCTGAGGAGGCTGAGTGTGCCCGCCGAAATGGCTATCAAATTAAGCAGAATGACCTTTTCCCACCCCAGCGAGCGCCAGAAGTAAGCCACGGGAGTCATGAGGAGCAGTACCATGAGCAGTAGCGGGTACGACAGGCCCCCCAGCAGGTGGAAAGCCGCCTCTATTTTCACTTTGTAAGGGAGAGAGGGGTTTTTTAAAATGTGCGGAAGAATTTTTTTTGCCGTCTGTATTGCGCCCTTTGTCCAGCGGTGCTGCTGCGCTTTGAAAGCGTTCATATCCACGGGAAGCTCGGCATCGGCCACGACGTCCTTGAGGTAAATGAACCTCCAGCCCTTAAGCTGCGCCCTGTAGCTCAAGTCGAGGTCTTCTGTGAGGGTGTCGTGCTGCCATCCGCCGGCGGACTCTATGCACCGGCGCCTCAGCACACCGGCGGTGCCGTTGAAATTAAAGAACATCCCCCCGTAGTACCTGGAGGACTGCTCGATGATGAAGTGGCCGTCGAGGAGAATGGACTGGGCTTTAGTAAGGGTTGAGTAGTCCCGGTTTAAGTGGCCCCAGCGCACCTGCACCCCTCCTACATTTGGGTCGGTAAAGAAGTCCACGGTCTGTCTGAGGAAGTCACTGGGCGGGATGAAGTCGGCGTCGAATATGGCAATGAGCTCGCTATCTGTGTGCCTCAGGCCCTCGGCCAGCGCCCCGGCTTTGAACCCCTCGCGGTTATTTCTGTGAATGAGCTCGATGTTGAGTCCGTGTGAGCGGAACTCTCTAACGGACGCCTCTGCAATCTCGGTGGTACTGTCGGTGGAGTCGTCCAGGACCTGAATGTGCAGGAGCTCTACGGGGTAATCGATGGCGCATACGGCCTTTATCAGCCTGCTCGCCACATACATTTCGTTGTACACGGGAAGCTGCACCGTTACCCTGGGGAGTTTTTTGAACCTCCTGACGGGCCTGGGCACACCGGATTTGTTTTTGTTGAAAACGCTTGAGAGGTAGTGCCTGTGAAAACCGAAGGCGCATAACAGGACAAACCCGGCGACGTACAGGGCCGTCAAGGTGTATTTAGCAGTCGTTATCAGGTGTTCCACTTTATTGGTAAGAGACTTTCGGTATTATAGGGTTACATCTTTAATTCTTTCTACCGCTTCGGTTAGCCTGTCTGTTGCAATTGTCAGTGTGACCCTGACGTAGCCCTCCCCGTACTTTCCGAAGCCCTCCCCCGGAGTAACCACAATTGCGGATTGGGTGAGAAGGGTATTGGCGAACTGTTGTGAGCTGTAACCGGAGGGAGCTTCGATCCATACGTAAAAAGTTGCCTCGGTGTGGTGGTACTTTATGCCCGCCTCATCGAGGCCCCTGCAGAATATGTCGCGCCTTTCCTGATAGATCCCGACCCTTTCGGCGAGTCCGAGGGTGTAGTTGTCGAGCGCCTCGATCGCGGCCGCCTGCACGGCCTGGAAAGCTCCGGAGTCGATGTTGGTCTTGACCTTGCCGAGGCCCCCTATCGCTCTCTTGTTGCCCACGGCAAAGGCTATGCGCCAGCCCGTCATATTGTATGTTTTGGAGTGGGAATGAAGCTCCATGCCAACTTCCATCGCTCCGTCGACCTCGAGGAAGCTCGGCGGCCTGAGGCCGTCGTAGGCGATCTCGGTGTAGGCGGCGTCGTGACACACTATAATATCGTTTGCTGCGGCGAACTCGACGACGTCATCGAAGAAGTCGTTGCCGGTTACTGCCGTGGTAGGGTTGTTGGGGTAGTTGAGGAACATGAGCTTCGCCTTTTTCCTTATGTCGGCAGGTATTGCCGATAGGTCGGGCAGGAAGCCATTCTCCTTATATAGGGGCATGAGCCAGGGCACACCCCCCGCGAAGGTCGTCGACACCGGGTAGACCGGGTAGCCGGGGTCCGGCACCAGCACGACGTCCCCCGGGTCGATGAAGGCCAGCGGTATGTGCGCCACCCCCTCTTTCGAGCCTATCAGCGCGAGCACCTCGCTCCCGGGATCGAGGTCGACCCCGAAGCGCCGCCTCATCCAACGGGCCGCCGCCTCCCTGAAGCTCAGCATCCCGACGTAGGATGGGTAGCGGTGGTTTGCCGGGTCGTTCGCGGCCCGCTCAAGCGCATTTATTATGTGCTCCGGAGTGGGTAGGTCGGGGTCTCCCACGCCGAGGTCGATCACATCGACCCCCTTCTTTATCAGCTCCTCTTTCTTTGCGTCTATCTCCGCGAAGAGGTAAGGAGGAAGCTCATCTATCCTGCGCGCCCACCGTATGTCCATAGGCTCGTCGCTCCCGGTAGTGTTTTAGAGCCATTAAAGATAACCCAACGCTACGGGCGAGGCAAGAGATTGTGTTGTAGTTTTACTGGAGTGTGTTGAGTGAAAATAGAAGGAACTTCAGGTAACTTCACCTGGCGAAAGTTTGAGGGGCGATGCGGGGTAGAACTCCTCTGGGCTTATGTCGATGTCCTTTATCTGTAAGAGGACTCTGAACCTGTTTCCCATCATGGAGGGGAGGAAGAGGGTCTTAATAGCGGCGATGTTCTTTTCGGCTTCTATAGCGCTGAGCGAGCGGTCGGCCGCGTACCTTTCTATGATATCGAGCACGCTTCTGCTAGTCTAGAGCCTTAATCATTCGGGAGTAACATTGAAATCAGATGTACAGGAGAATAAGGTGGCACCGGTAGCGTCATCAATTCCTTCTAGGAACACACTGCAGAGTCCCTCAATTAAGTCGCCATTGCCGTCGAAGTTTAAGGTGCAATCGAACGTAAACTCAAGCGTAGTGCCAGTATCCGGTATAGAAGTCATGCCTGTTATTATTGCAGTCCCACTTGAATTTATAGAGCCTGCAAAAGGGATCGTAATACCATTTTCTGTCAATGTGCCGCTCAGTGAGCAGTCAGTTTGGTTAACATTACCTATCACTATGAAAGGGAGTTCAAGCGGTTCAACACAATCATTTGCCGTCTCGGTAAAAACCAAAGAGCCCGAACCAGATATGTCGGGACAGTCATCACCAGATATGCCGTTACTGTCATCACCTCCATCGGTACCGCCCCCTCCGCAACCGACGCTTGAGCCTAAGGCGACAAAAATGATCAATAAAACGGTACTTAGTGTTTTTACCCAAACACGGTCATGTATGAGCATGTTAGCCCACATTTGCAAATTATCTCCTTTCATAGCACTTACCTCTCATAGCACTTACCTCGCTATTTAATCATAGATACTTCCATCATATAACTATAATGTTTTTTGTCAAGCACTTATTTTAGGTTAACTAAATAATACCATTACCGATTTTTACATTGTGCCAAACATAATCATTTCAAAATTCGCTTTAAAAATTAAATGCAGGAAATGTATAATGTATTGGGCAAATCACAGTAATATTGGTTGTGAAAGAATGCTTTGTGATTTGTTGTGACAAATTTAATACAGCTGGTGGGCAACTAATGTTACCTCTCAATTGGGTATTGTTATCAGGTAACTTCGCCGGGAGAGAGCTTGAGAGGGGATGGCGGATAGAGCTCCTCCGGGTTGATGTCTATGTCCTTTGACTGCAGGAGGACTCTGAACCTGTTTCCCATCATGGAGGGGAGGAAGAGGGTCTTAATAGCGGCGATGTTCTTTCCCTTTTCCACCTCGCCGAGTGTTTTGTGTGCTGCATACCTTTCTAAGATATCGAGCACGCCGAAGTCTACGAGGAACTGTCCCTGGGTCGTGTACATCAAAGTCTTGAGTCCGCACCTATCTCCATGCCTTATCAAGTTGCTGAAATCGACGTGCGCGGTGATGTCCTGGCTTCCTATGTTGTCGTAGGGGCTTTCGTTTAAGGTGTGTTTACTGAAGCACCTCATCGTTCCCTTGCGCCGCTCCGGGCTGAAGAGTTCGGCTGCCAGATGCCCGTAGTCGATCGTGAGGACGAACCCCCGCTTAAGCGCTCTCGCTACGGAGCTCATCCACTTGCCCGCCAGCAGGTTTATTTCCACCTCTGCTCCATCGGGGGGGCTGACGTCGTAGCCTTCGAAGTATCCGGCAAGCTCCGGGGTGCTGGGCTCCGAGATGATTTCAGTGAGCTCTCCGTCTCGGCAGGTGACGTAAATTTCCCTGACGCTCCCCCCCTCCCACACTGCTCGGTGAAAGGGCAGTGAATCGAGCAGCTCGTTTGAGAGGAACACGCCCGTCACCACGCCCGCTCCGAGGGCGTCCGGCTCTTGTATCACACTGATTTTATCCCCGTGAAGAGACCGGAGCGCTCCAAGCTCTCGCGAGAATATCGGGCTTTTTTCTATTACCGTGTATTTGGTCTTCTCGTATACGCCCAGGCTTTTTCCCTTGATTGAGTCCAGCACGTCCCCTGCCAGGAGCCCTGAGCCCGCTCCGATTTCCACGATTTCAAAGACAGGGGCGCCGAGCGCTTCGCAACAGCTAAGAACCGCGTTGGCTATTACCTCTCCGAAAGCGGGGTGGACGAACGGAGAGGTATAGTAATCTCCCCTTTTCCCTATTTTTTGTTGGGGGGTGCTGTAATATCCCCACTTAGGGTGGTAGAGGGCCAGCTCCATAAACGCCGAAAAAGTGAGGAGCTTTGGGTAGACGGCTTGAGCTTTAATTTTTTCAGTCAGCAAATTCAGGTCGGTTTCGTTGTTCATTTATAGGGGTTGATAAAGATCATTTATTGCGTAATGATATGACAATATTGTATATTTTTTTTCCGCCGCGCCAAATGCTTCTATTTCTTCCAGTCTTCTGTGTTTGTAGGGCGAAAAATTTTTTAAAAATTAGGGGTTGACATAGGAAGCTAAATATATTAAGTATAATGGAGAAGCCGGGGGCGGAGAGTCGAGCCGGGGAATGGGTATATATAATGCATAATAGGGCTTGACAAACTTACAAAAATTATATATAAATGTGTGTAAACCAACAAAGAAAAGGAGGTAAAGGAGAGATGAGTAAGGGAAAACTGCTCTTTGCGTTTCTTCTCGCATTTTTCGTTGCTGTGCCGTCTTACGCGGTCGAGTTGAGCTTGGGAGGATTCCCCAGTTTTATGCGTACGAGACTGCGTGTTATTAAGGATGGAACGTTTATTGGCGCGCTCACCAATGAGCATGCTAGAGCTTTGGGGTTCTCGAATGCTGATGACGAGGTCATTTTTGCAGACACCAGGCTCCGTTTAACACCCCAGCTTATACTCAGCGATAACGTGACTATCAGAGCGCAGATCGATGTTGCCGATAACAACATCTGGGGTGGTGCAAACTCTATCCTGTTAAGGGATGTCGTTTTTGAGGCGTTGACGCCCAACGACAGGTTCCGAGGTGCCCTTATCGTGGGCGGCATAGACAATGTGCTGTTTCGCGGACTCGGCACTAATATTGCGCCATTCGATTTTAATGGAGCCGTCACTAATGTTCCCATTGACGATGTCCAGTACTTCAACGTGAGGATGATTCATATGGACATCGTGCTTCCCAACAACCTGGGTTTCATAAGGGTCGGGCGTCAGCCGTTTGACTGGGGTCTCGGGATACTCGCCAACGGCGGATGGGATCCCCATTCAGACCTGGGCTTCGTGCTCGACAGGTTCCTGTATCTAAAATCCTGGGGCATCGGAGACGGGAATTTTACCTTCGTCTTCGTAACCGATAGGTTCAGGCAGGGAACCACGCTCGTCACCGGTGGTGGCGACGCGTACGACATAGGGGCTGTCGCTCTTATTTACAACACCGGCGGACTGACCGTAGGCGGATACCTCTTCCCCTACATCCATCAGAACAACTTCGCAGGCTTACCTTTTGACGCCACCTTCCTGCTCTGGGCGGCTGTAATAGACTATAAGACAGACATGTTCAGGCTGGTCGGAGAGGTCCAGAATGCAGTCGGTGAGATCGAGGTGCCCGGCAGAGATGTCGATATTGAAGCCACCAACCTTCTATTTGTAGTGCGAGCGGAGGTCTATCCCGGCTTCCCGGTGAATATGGTAGCCGTTGAGTTCGGCTATGCGGGCGGTGACGAGATTAGTACCACAGACGGCGGAGATTTCCAGGGCAACGTCCTGGCTTTTAGCGCCGCTTACAACATAGACCAGCTCCTGTTCAAGCACATGATCCCCTCCATCTACGGCATTGAGAACAGCGTTATAAACGCTTACTATGCCAGAGCGTGGGGAACCATAAAGCTGCTTGACAGGCTGTCCTTCACCCCGCATGTGCTTTTCGCCTGGAACCAGGAGAGGGAAGCTCTTGTCGCGGGCGCCAAGGTTGGAAGGTACCTTGCGACAGAGCTCGAGGGTACTTTTACCATCAACATAGTGCCCGGAGTCGACTTTGATATAATTGGCAGCGTTGTTATTCCCGGAGACGGCCTCGATGACCTCATAACTCAGAGGGCAGGCCTCGTGTTGGACGCTGGAAATGTGGCGCATGGACCTGATGATATTAGCCCACCGGACGTTCCGTTTGCCGTACAGGGAAGGCTGTTGATATACATCGACCAGTTCTTCAAGTAGAAAATACAAACGGATTTTATCCGATGTGAATTTAAAGGGAGGCAGCTTGAGCGCCTCCCTTTTTTTTGTTCCTTTCCCGATTTTTTTATATGTATTTGCAGACATAGAGCTCGTCTTACGGAGGTGGATACAGCGCCGGAGCGGACCCGGGACTCTAAGCACCTCCCCTGTCGATAGCCCTCTCGATTATTGTCCTGAGCGTGCCTGTGCTTTGGCTTCCGTGGAGGGGGTAGCCGCCGATAACGTAGGTGGGGACTCCGAGTATCATGTTCCCCTCGGCCTCTCGGTGATTGCTCTCGATCATGGACTTCATAGTCTTTTGTTCGAGCGTCTCCTCGACCTCGGCCGGGCTGAGACCGGCTCCTTCGGCAATTTTCAAAAGCTGCTTCCTGTCGCCGATGTTGATCCCCTCTCTGAAATAGGCCTTGTATACTGCGTGGTGAAAGTCACCGAAGAGCCCCTTTGTCTTGGCGAATTCCGCAGCTTCGAGGCTGAGCCTGGAGTTGGTTACAAAGCCGGGGAGCTTTATTTCAATGCCGTCCTCTCCGGCCATCTCATCAATGTTTTTTACGGTTTGATCCAGTTTGGGGTTGCTTTTGCGCCTTAGCCCCGAGGGGGGGATTTCGGGATGTATTTCCATTCCCTTCCATTCGAGCTCCAGGTTAAGCTCCTTCGATAGAGACTCTATCCTAAAAGAGCCTATGTAACAGTATGGACATATGTAATCGTAGTAAACCGTGACCTTCATCTAATCACCTCTTTCTAAAATTCCCTGTATTTGTCCCCATCGACGCCGCTCTAATGCCGTTACGAATATAATAATATAGGTGGTCGAAGCTTCGTAGTAAAATTTCCCCTAAGTGGTATGATTCAACCGGTATTTCTACAACACTAAACGAAGGAGGATGGGAATGAGCCAGATGATTGTATTAGCGGCGCTGGCCTTCGCGGGCGCGCAGGGCACGATTGAGATATCGATTAACGACGTCGTAAGGCTGGCGCTGGAGGGCAACAAGGACATCCTGGTTGAGAGGTTGAATGTCGAGGTATCGGAAGGCGACGTGCTCAAAGAGAGGGGTGTATTCGACCCGCTTCTTGAGCTGAGCTCATCATTTACCGATTCCGAAAGCCCGACGGCAAGCACATTTATCGAGAGCGGGATTATTGATTCCAAGACGTTGGAGCTGTCTGCGGGAATATCGGGCACGCTGCCCACAGGCACATTCTACGACCTCCTGAGGTTCGAAGTGGCGAGGACTAAGACCACATCTCAGGTTGAAGTTCTTAGCCCCAGCTGGGTGACTAATCTCAGCTTCTCCATCGGTCAGGAGCTGTTGAGGGGGTTCGGCACCGGATCTAATCTCGCCCGTATCAGAGTAGCAAAGCGCACAGGCGACGTATCGAGGAAGGAGCTAGAGCGGGTTATCTCCGACACGCTTGTCGAGGTTCAAAGGGCCTATTGGAACCTGGTGGCTGCGTACAAATTCCTCGAGCTGGCCAATACGGCTCTGGAGCTGGCCCTCGACCTGCAGAAGAGGAATGAGATACAGGTCGAGGTGGGGGTGCTGCCTCCCGTTACCGTGACGCAGGCCCGCTCTGAAGTCGCCGCCAGGAAGGTGGACGTGATTACAGCAGAGAACGACCTTGAGGCCGGTGAGGACATACTCAAGAATCTCCTCTCAATCAGTTTGGGATTAAGGCTGGTACCCACGGATGAGCCTACAATCGGTTTTACGGAGATTAATGAAGAGGAGGTTATTGCACTGGCGATGAAGAAAAGGCCGGAAATCGCGCAGTCCAAACTGGAGATTGAGAACCGGGTAATCTTAAAGAAGTTTTATTCAAATCAAAGACTGCCCCGTTTGATGGTTCAAGGGAGCCTGTTGTTTCAGGGCCTTGGAGGGGAGCAAAACCCGGGCCGCATTGTGTTTGGGGACACTATACCGGAACCGATTTCCGAGCAATTTAATTCGGGCACCGACGCCTTCAGGCAGCTTGGAGAAGGCGATTTCCCCACCTGGCAGGTAATGGGCGTGCTGAGCTTCCCGCTCACGAACGCAGGGGCCAGGGGGGAGTATAGGAAAGCGGCGGCTGAGCTTGAGCGCAGCGTAATTAGACACGGCAAGGCGGTGGAGGACGTAGAGCTTGATGTGAGAAATTCCATCAGAGAGGTGCACAACAGCCTGAAGAAGATAGAAGCCGCAAATATTTCTGTTCAGCTTGTAGAGGAGGTGCTCGGGAACGAGGAGGAGAGACTGAAGGTGGGGGTCGGAACCACAAGAGAGGTGCTGGAGGCGCAGAGAGACCTGGTAGACGCAAGGTTCGGTGAGATAAGGGCAGTGGCAGACTACAACATAGCGATTGCGGCCCTTGAGCGCGCAAAGGGCACGATTATTGACTCTTACGGCGTGGAGATATCCGAATGACCCGCCCGGCGTTTGCCGCGCCCCACTCATATTGCCGTAAAACATGGAGTTCCAATCATGAGTAACAAGATTCTCGGCGGAAGGGAGATGGTCAAGGCGGCCGTTGTACAGGCCGCGCCCGTTTTCATGGATAAGGAAAGGACGATCGACAAGGCGTGCCGTTTAATCCGGGAGGCTGGGAGGAACGGCGCCGAGCTGGTGGCGTTCTCAGAGGCTTTCATTCCGGGCTACCCGGCGTACTACACCATGGGCTACGAGACCCCTCCTCACGACTGGACTGATTTTATGGTAGCACTTCAGGACAACTCCGTGCTCATCCCCGGAGATGACACCGCCGCGCTTGGCGAGGCGGCAAAGGAGGCGGGAGCTTATGTGGTCATAGGGTGCAACGAGCTTGATGACAGGGCCGGAAGCCGCACGCTGTATAACTCGCTTCTCTTCATTGGCAGGGACGGCGAGGTGCTCGGCCGTCACAGGAAGCTCGTGCCCACCTACACCGAGAGGCTGTACTGGGGGCAGGGTGACGGGAGCGACATAAGGGTTTTCGATACGGAGATCGGCCGAATAGGCGGGCTGATATGCTGGGAAAACCACATGACCCTCATTAGGGCGGCTATGATTCACAGGGCTGAGGATTTTCATATAGCAGTATGGCCGGGCAACTGGAAGCGCGGCGACACAAAGCTCATCGACGCCGACACGAGCCCTGAGGGGGGCGAGGCAGTTTTACAAAGCCTCATCAAGGTGCACGCCTTTGAGGCGGGCGCCTTCGTGCTGAGTGTGTGCGGATACCTCACGAAAGAGGATTTCCCGGAGAAGTGGGAGCGCCTGGCCGAGAGCGACCACATAAACTATGACTGGGCGCGGGGGGGAAGTGCTATCGTAAACCCCGGCGGCAGGTACCTGGTAGGCCCCGATTTCGAGAAGGACGTGATTCTTTACGCCGAGTGCTGGGCGAACCAGATAAAGGCCGTGAAGGCCGTGTTCGACTCCCTTGGGCACTACGCCCGCTGGGACGTGGTGCAGCTAGCGGTGAGAGAGGAGGGGTGGGAGCCGGAGGTTCCAATGAAAGACCCACCCCCGCTGGAGTTGCCGCAAGAGGAGCTTCGCAGAATATCCGAGGAGTACGAGATAAGCGAGGATAAGCTCTTGGCGTTGCTTGAGGAGATTAGGGGGCTTGCTTCCAGTGTTAAGAAATGAGAAAACTGCCGCAAGCCTCTGAGATGTTTCCAGCCGTTAAATCCTTTTACGGATGAACTCCGCCAATAGGAAAGGGGTTACCCTGCCCGCACTCCCCGCGTCTCCCCTCAATGCCTGAAGTGCCTCACGCCTGTGAACACCATGGCGATGCCGTGCTCGTCGCATGCGGCTATCGTGTCCTCGTCCCTTATGGAGCCTCCGGGCTGCACGATGGCCTTGACCCCCAGTTTCGCCGCTTCGTCTATGCCGTCGCGGAATGGGAAGAAGGCGTCGGAGGCAAGCGCCGCGCCCTCGGTGGGCATTAAGGCCTTCATGCCGCACAGCTTCACCGAGTCCACCCGGCTCGTCTGCCCCGCGCCGATTGCCACCGTCTGACCCGGCCTGGCGAGCACTATGGCGTTGGATTTGACGTGCTTGCACACCTTCCATGCGAACTTAAGGGCTTCTATCTCCTCGTCTGTGGGCTGCTTTTTTGTGCGCACCTCGATGGTCTTGAAGTCCTCATCGGACGTCAGGTCCCTGTCCTGAATCAGGGCGCCCCCCTGAACCAGTTTGATGTCCAGCCCATCTGCGGGCCTCTCGCCTAACGGGGGGGATTTCATCACCCGCAGGTTCTTTTTCCTCGACAATGTGGCGATGGCGCCCTCAGAGTAGCCCGGAGCCACGATGACCTCGAGAAACATCCCTGCAAGCTCCGTGGCAGTGTCCTCGTCCACATCGGTGTTGAAGGCCACGATCCCTCCGAATGCGCTTACCGAGTCGCACTCCTTAGCCCTGAGGAACGCATCGCAGGGGTTTTGCGCCGTTGCCACTCCGCAGGGGTTATTGTGCTTTACTATGACGCAGGCAGGCCCCTTGAACTCTTTTACGGCTTCAAAAGCGGTATCGGTATCGTAGATGTTGTTCAATGACAGCGCCTTTCCCTGCAGCTGCTTCGATGTAGAGACTGCGGGTGCCGTGTAACCCGGACGGCGGTAATACGCCCCTTCCTGATGTGGGTTCTCGCCGTACCTGAGCTCCATCAGTTTTTGGAAATGGAGTGTGTAGCTTGCCGGGAATTTGGTCCTTCCCCCCGTGCACTCGAAGGAGCCGAGGAAGTTGGATATAGCGGCGTCGTAGCGCGTGACGTATGAAAATGCCTTGACCGCCAGCTTGAAGTTGACCTCCGGGGAGACGGAGCCGCTGCTTTCAAGCTCTTTTATTACCGCCTCGTAATCGGCCGGGTCGGTTAGAACTGTGACATGCCTGTGGTTTTTAGCCGCCGCTCGCACCATCGCAGGCCCGCCTATGTCGATGTTCTCGACAGCGTCACTTATGGTGGCGCCTTGTTTTTGAATCACCTCTTCAAACGGGTAGAAGTTGACCACTACCATGTCAATCGGTTTTATGCCGACCTCCTCCATGTCTCGCCTGTGCTGCTCGTCGTCCCTTAGGGCAAGTATGCCGCCGTGAATTATCGGGTGCAGGCTCTTGACCCTGCCGCCGAGGATTTCGGGGGAGTTAACGTACTGGGAAATCTCCACTACTTGCACACCGGAGTGTTTCAGGAGCTTTGCAGTGCCGCCGGTGGAGAGGATTTCGATACCGGCGGATTGGAGCTCTTTGGCAAGGGCCTCGATTCCTTCTTTATTCGATACACTTATCAGCGCTCGGGAAATTTTTGTCATCCTTTTCTCCTGTTTTTCATCTAAGTATATGTACGGTTGTGACTTGTCTTGTGTAGTTGAGCTTGTATTATACTACAAAACCCGAGCGGTCTAAATTCGATGTGTCGCCGGTAAGAGGAGAGCGCTACAATTAGTTTTTCGGCGCTATGTTGACACATTCCCTCTTTCCGGGGTTATAGTTAAAGGCGTACATATAGGAAATAAATGGATGGTTTTGTCATATGCATGAGAACTCTTCCGTTAAATTAAGAGTGGGAATTTTTATTGTAGTCTCGTTGGTTATCTTCGTCGTTTTTCTCTTTGTCTTTGGCGCCCATGAATCGATTTTCTCCAAGAGATACGAGGTGGAGACCCGGTTTCCAAACACCGCCGGTCTCATAGAGGGGGCAATTGTCAGCCTGTCCGGTGTGAAGATCGGCAGCGTTTCGGGCATCCGGTTCCCCGAAGAGCCGGGGGAAGATTACATAAGGGTAGTTATGAGCGTAAGCAAAGAGGGAATGAAGAGGATTGGGCCGGATGCAAAAGCGACTATCAGAACGGAGGGACTGCTGGGGGACAAATATATCGAGATTATAAAGGGCAAGCTCGTTCCCACGCCCAATAGGCCCGAGGTTATGGTAATTCCCTCTCACACATACCCCGAATTCGACGAGCTTCTCGGCCAGTCCGAGCAGCTGCTTGAAAACATCATCGGCATTTCCGAGGGACTGAGCGAATTCCTTGCGGTGTTCCGTAAGGAGGAAAATATCGAGAACATTAACAAGACCATCGCTTCGCTCAGCAAAAGCTTGGAGGAGATAGAAAATGGCGACGGCATTCTCCATTTCCTCATTTACGGGGGAACAAAAGACGGTGCAAAGCCCTCCGACAATATGGTCTCCGAGCTGAGCTCTCTCATTCGAGCTGTGCGCTCCGGTAACGGCCTGCTGCACAGTCTCGTATACGATCAGGATTTGAAGGACGATATGACCTTGACGTTCGCGCAGCTCGGGGGTGATGATGGCATCGCCGTTGAGCTTAAGAAGACGGTGAAGAACTTAAGGAAGATATCCGAGAAGCTCGAGGGAGGCGAAGGCACCCTGGGAGCGCTGCTGAACGACCCCGAGCTTTACGACAGCCTCAAGGGGATTATGGGCGAGGCGGAAAGGAGCAAGTTCATAAGGACAGCCGTGAGGTATATGATCGAAAAACAGCGTGACTCACGCACCGATTAGGAAGCTGGAGCGGGCGACGGGATTCGAACCCGCGACACCAAGCTTGGGAAGCTTGTACTCTACCAGCTGAGCTACACCCGCTTCAGAATTTACAACCCCAAAATGTATCCTGACTTTCCCTCAACCCCGTGGTTATTATAGCACAAAGTCGAGTTGTTTGAAGATGTGAGCGGTGGCTGCGATCATAGGCGTTCATTGAGCCCCGGGCGTAGCGGTTGTGTCCGGCGCGTTTACCCGGCCTATATACGGCGACAGCCATAGTACGCTATAATAATGCGGATGAATGAGCGAAGAAGGGACGACGATCCTACCACGGAGAAGGTAAACCCCCGCACGGCCGAGATAGACAAACGCTCTACGGCAGGCGTGCTTGAGCTGATCTTGGCCGAAGACTCCACCATATGCGATGCGGTTGGGAGAGAGCTTAACAATATCGAGAGGGCGGTGGAGCTAATCATCTCCAGGTTAAGAGAGGGAGGGCGCCTTTTTTTTGTCGGAGCGGGCACGAGCGGGCGGCTTGGAGTGGGTGAAGCTGCCGAATGTCCCCCGACTTTCGGCACCGGAAGAGAGCTTGTGCAGGGGATAATCGCCGGGGGGAGGAAGGCCCTGTGGCGCTCTGTCGAAGGCGCCGAGGATGCGGGAGAAGACGGCGCGGAGCAGCTCGAAGCCCGGGGTTTGAGCGGGGCCGACTGCGTTGTCGGCATCGCCGCAAGCTCGACCACACCTTTCGTAAAAGGGGCGCTCGCCCGAGCAGGGGATAAGGGTGCGGGCACGGTGCTCGTTACTTGCAACCCCGCCCCGGCGGTGGCTGCCGACGTTGTTGTATCGTTGCTTGTGGGGCCGGAGGTCATTGTCGGCTCGACAAGAATGAAGGCGGGCACGGCCACGAAGATGGTGCTCAACATGCTGAGCACGGCCTCGATGGTCAGGCTGGGGAAGACTTACGGCAATTTGATGGTCGAGGTCGGGCCTCACTCCGAGAAACTGAGGCGCAGACAGGAGAGGATAGTTGTACAACTGCTTGGCGTAGACTCTGAGAGTGCCGTGGAGCTTCTGAGCGAGTCGGGAAGGGACGTGAAGCTGGCGGTGTTGATGGGGAGGCTCAACTTGAGTAGAGCTGCCGCTAAGAGGCTTCTCGACGAAAGCGGCGGTTTCCTCAGGAAGGCCCTGGGGGAGGGCGGCCGGGAAGGATGAACGCGCTAAGGGCAATTCTCGATAAGGAGACCAGGACGGTCGTTGGGTTGATGTCGGGCACTTCCATGGACGGCATCGACGCCGCGGCGCTCAGGATCAGGGGGAGCGGAGCGGGGACGGTCGTCGAGCTCATTGATTTCGTGTGCGTGCCTTACGCCAAAGGGCTGAGGAACGAGCTCCGCGACCTGGCTGCCGGGGGGAGCGTTCCGGCTCTGAGCGCCCTTGATTTCCGCCTGGGCAGGGAGTTCGCCGGGGCCGCTCTCAGCGTGATTGATAGGGCCGGGCTAAATCCGCAGCAGGTCGACCTTATAGGCTCTCACGGCCAGACCGTCTACCACAACCCTCCTTCATCGGCTCAGAATGAGCCGTCCACTCTTCAAATCGGAGAGCTGGATGTGATCGCTAAGTTAACGGGCATAACTACCGTGGGCGATTTCAGGCCCGGGGATATGGCCGTTGGGGGCGAAGGCGCTCCCATTGTCCCGTACGTGGATTTCGTGCTCTTCAGACGGGAGGGCGTAGTCAAGATTGCCCAGAACATTGGGGGGATTGCGAACGCCACCCTCGTGACGGAGGCGCTCGGCGAAGTGAGGGCGTTTGACACGGGCCCCGGGAATATGCTGATGGACGCAGTGTTGACGGCCGCCACAGGGGGCCGGGAATGGTTCGATGCGGACGGGGCTTACGCCTCTAAGGGGCGAGTGAATAAGCGGCTGCTCGAAGAGCTTCTCTCCCACCCGTTCTTTTCAAAACCCCCGCCAAAGACTACGGGCGCCGAAGTCTTCGGCATGGAAATGGCCGGAGCGCTATACGGGCGCGTCGCTGCGGGGGGTATGGGTTTAAACGACCTCATCAGGACGCTGCTTGAGCTTACCGTCGAGTCCATAGCCCTGGCCTACGAAGGCAATTTCCTGCCCCATTACAGTGTGAGCGAGGTCATACTCAGCGGGGGCGGGGCGTTGAACCCGCTGCTTGTAAGGAGGCTTGAGGAGAGGCTCGCTCCCCTTCCGGTGGTCAAGAGCGACGAATACGGCATCCCCGTCGATGGCAAGGAAGCCGTTGCTGTTGCCGTGCTGGCTAACGAGCTTATCTCCGGCAACAGCGCCGGTCTCCCCTCGGTCACCGGGGCGGAAAAGCGCGCCCCCTTGGGTAAAATCGCTCTCGGAGAAAGGTTTTGAAAGATATTAATATGGAGGGTATGGGTATTGAACGACAGGCCGGTCAGATGCTCATGCCGAGGCTTGATTTCAGGCCTGGAGACCCGCTCCCTCTCGCACGGGAGCTTGTGAGGGACTGCCATGTCGGGGGCTTTATCGTTTTCGGAGGGGAGATTGAGAGGCTGAGCAAGGCCACGGCAGAGCTTCAATGCTTTAGTGATATACCCCTTTTCTTCGCCCTCGACGCCGAAAGGGGGGTGGGTCAAACGGTGAAGGGGGGTACGGTGTTCCCACATATCATGTCCCTGGGTGCCGCCGGGGACGAGGAGCTTGCCGGGCGTCAGGGGGCCTTCACGGCGAGGGAGATGAAGGGCGCGGGGCTCAACATGGCGTTCGCCCCGGTAGTTGATGTGAACACAAACCCGGCCAACCCGATCATAAACGTACGCTCTTTTGGGGACGACCCGCTGCTTGTCTCCCGTCTCGGCTCTGCGTTCATAAGGGGAGTTCAGGGTGAAGGCGTTGGGGCGTGCGCGAAGCATTTCCCCGGACACGGCGGCACCGATGCCGATTCACACGAGGCGCTACCCGTGTACAGGGCTAACATGGAGCGGCTTACGGATTGTGAGCTCATTCCCTTTAAGGGTGCAGTCGAGGCCGGAGTATCGTCCATAATGACGGCTCACATATCGAATCTTAAAATCGACGGCACCGGCTCTCCCGCAACGCTTTCCCCCCTCGTGGTCGGTGAGTTGCTTCTGGGGAGGCTGAGGTTCGATGGGTTGGTCATAACAGACTCGTTCCGTATGGAAGGCGTAAAGGGGGCCGGGAGCGAGGCTGACGCTGTCGTGACGGCGGTTTCGGCCGGGTGCAATATCATCCTCGACCCCGAAGACCCCAAGGGAGTCTATGAAGCCCTCATTGAAGCCGTGTCGAGTGGAGAGATGCTAAGCTCAATGCTAAAGGAGTCTGTAAGGAAAATACTGTTCACCAAGGGCCGCTACATCACGTCCGGGCACGGTGGTGTTCAGGCGGACGCAGATACCGGGAGGGAGCTGTGCCTCGAAACTGCGAGGCGTTCGGTCTGCAGGCTTAAGGGCGGGGGGCTGGAAAGAAAGAAGGCACGCGTTTTCATTCTCGATGTGACGAGCTCCGGGCCTTCGAGAGGTAGGGCGTTCATCGAGGTACTGGAAGAAGCGGGATTTGTGTGCAGGAGGGTCGATGTCAATACGAGCGATAGCGGCTGTGTAGCGAGCGGCCGGGATGAAGCAGCCGTCTGCGTCGTTTATACCGGAGTGGCGGCCTGGAAAGAAATTACTGCGCTTCCTGATGGTTATAAGGAATTCCTCAAGGGCGTGAGCGAAATGGGTGGGGAAAAGATCCTGGTGTCCCTCGGCTCGCCCTACGTACTGAGCGGCATGAGTGGGTTCGATACGGTCATAGGGGCGTTTGACGGGCTTGAGTGTGTGGAGCGCGCCGCGGCTCGTGTGCTTTTGGAAAGAGCCGAGCCCCGGGGGCGGATGCCCGTGAAAGTGGAGCTTTAGGGGGATGAATCCAATTACGTAGGCAGTGCTGCCGGAGTTGGAGTAGATACGCCTTGTCTTTAGTACAGTGTTTTATAGTTATTCAAGCGAAAGTGACGATGGTTGAGCGTTCCACTTTACCTTCTTCCCTTATGATATGGTAGTTAGAATCTTTATCTATGCCGGTGAGGGATGTTTGAGTACTTAAACGGTGTATTGTCTGCGCTTTCAGCCCTGGATTGGGCTATCGTGCTCGGTTATTTCGCCCTGTCCCTAGGGATAGGTATGTTTTTCCGCAGACGCGCGGGCAGGGGCATGGTCGATTACTTCGTGTCGGGCCGGAGCCTGCCGTGGTGGATAGTGGGCACCTCCATGGTCGCCACCACCTTCGCAGTCGACACACCGCTTGCCGTGACGGGCTGGGTGCGCACCGAGGGCATATGGAAGAACTGGTTCTGGTGGAACTACGCCGTGAGCCACGTGTTGATAGTGTTTGTGTTTGCCAGGCTTTGGCGCAGAGCCGAGGTTATCACGGACAACGAGCTCATCGAGATGCGCTACTCCGGGAAGCCGGCGGCGTTCCTTAGGGGCTTTAAGGCGTTTTATTTTGCCACGCTGTTCAATTTCATAGTGATGGGCTGGGTCATAAGCGCCATGGCCAAGGTGATGCACGTTTTCTTCGGCTTCGAGACAACGTTCGCTATAATCGCGATCCTTGCGGTGGCCGTAATCTACACCATGGTGGGAGGGCTGTGGGGTGTGGTATTTACCGACATGTTCCAGTATGTAGTAGCCGTACTAGGCACGGCGGCGCTTGCGTATGTCGTAGTCAGCTCCCCCGAGGTGGGAGGGCTGGGGGGGTTATGGTCGAGCGTAGAGGGTCTGGGGGAGCGCGTCTCTTTCCTTATGACGCCTGAGAGCGGAACGCCGGTGAGAGACGGCTTCTTCGACTCGAGCTTTTTCGTTTTCCTCATATACATATCCGTAATCTGGTGGTCTTCCCACAACTCCGACGGGGGCGGATACATCGTACAGCGCCTCAGCTCCGCTAAGAACGAGCGTCACGCGATGGGCGGCATGGCGTGGTTCGTGCTTAACCACTATGTCATACGGCTCTGGCCGTGGGTCGTGGTGGCCGTGTGCTCCCTCATCGTTTTCCCGACGGCCACGCCCGCGGGAGGGGACGACGAGGCGATGTATGTGGTGATGGTGAAGAGCTTCCTGGGGCCGGGCTTGATAGGGCTTCTCTTCGTCACCTTTCTATCTGCCTTCATGTCGACTATAACTACCCAGCTCAACTGGGGCGCATCCTACCTGGTGAACGACATATACCGCCGCTTCTTAAAGAGGGACGGCACCCCCTCGCACTACGTTTTCGTCTCCAGGGTCTGCACCCTGCTCCTGAGCGTCGCCGCCGGGGTGGTGGCGTTTCAAATCAAAGACATTGGGCAGGCATGGATTTACCTTTGGGCTATGAGCGCAGGCATTGGGGGAGTGCTCGTGCTGAGGTGGTTCTGGTGGAGGGTCAACGCCTGGAGCGAGATTGCCGCGTGTATTGGCCGAGCAGTTGGGCGCTCAGTCCACCTGGTGCGTATCCCACAGCTATTGATGCAAATTGCCGCAGCAGGCAGTGAAGTCGGGGCGGCAATAATAGGACGGGCGACCATATTTAATCGGGAAAAAGTCAAGGAGCTACTCGCTCCCGGCTGGTTGTGCGAAACGGCACTGGCCAGGCAAGAGCTAGGATTTGAGGCCAAGATTTCGCTTTCGACAGGACTTGCTGAAACAGCAGCATGGTATAAACGCAAGGCATGGTTATAGTGTGGAAGGTCGTGGGGGCTGGAGGGGTGAGATGAAACCGGGACCACAACATGTCGCTAAAACTGACAATCTGGG